>NZ_JACEQV010000015.1:0-134901 GCF_015356275.1 Pseudoalteromonas sp. PPB1
CACCACCGTATACTTTTGCAAGTACGTTAGTGATTGCTGCAGTTAGGGTAGTTTTACCGTGGTCAACGTGGCCGATAGTACCAACGTTAACGTGCGGTTTCGAACGTTCAAACTTTTCTTTTGCCATGACGGAACCTATAAGTTTTGTGTATCTAGATTACATATAAAAATAATCCACACGCCACAACGGCGGCAGATTAGAATTATTCAGTACAATTATAAATGTTTTTATGACAAATCAAAGGAAGTATTTAGGAAGATCCGAAGACTGGTGCTGATAGGCAGATTTGAACTGCCGACCTCACCCTTACCAAGGGTGCGCTCTACCAACTGAGCTATATCAGCACACCAGAAAACTGGAGCGGGCAGCGGGAATCGAACCCGCATCATCAGCTTGGAAGGCTGAGGTAATAGCCATTATACGATGCCCGCTTTAGGAACCTGTTCTTAACTACCTCTAACCGTCAAGAATAAAGTGGTGGAGGGGGCTGGATTCGAACCAGCGAAGGCAGTGCCGTCAGATTTACAGTCTGATCCCTTTGGCCGCTCGGGAACCCCTCCACGTCAAAAAATTCTTGTCTAAAGCGTTGCTATTTAAAAACTGGTGCCGACTATCCGAGTCGAACGGATGACCTACTGATTACAAGTCAGTTGCTCTACCAACTGAGCTAAGTCGGCACTGCTTTAGTACGGGGCGAGATATTAGAGGAATGGCCGGGACTATGCAACACCCAAATCAAAAAAAATCACAGATAATTGTTTAAATGGTCACATTTACAGCAAAAACCTGTATTGCAGGCAATTTATTATGCAAAATGCTGATATTTACGCCAGTACATCAAACCTTGCAGAACCAAAATATCGTTATATGTACTGGGGCGGACCAAGTGTTGTTGCATTAATTCGCCGTATCCACCGGCGCATACAATCACAGGATCCTCGTTCGACTTGCTCAGGTAAAACTCCAAAGCACCAAGCGTCGCAACCAAGGCCCCATTTTTTATCGCATTTGGTGTGTTCTTGCCGAGCTCTGGCAAAAATAAGCTGGTATCGTCACTGAATACTTTCTGAGTGTTTGCAACCAAACTACTGAGCATCATATCCAGACCCGGTAAGATCCAACCGCCTAAGTGCTGGCCTTCACTATTTAACACGTCAATTTTACTGGCGGTCCCACAATCCAGTATCACACAGTACTGCTGTGGATAAAGGTGATAGCAAGCCACCACGGTCAGCCACCTATCTATACCCAGATTTTCAAATTGCGGATAAGCGCACCGCAGTTCACCCAATGTCGCGTTCACAGTCGCATAATAATGAGGGATAGCCAATTGCTGCGCGCGTTCTATCAATGGCGCCACCAACTCGCCTTTACCAACCTGAGCGATCAGCACTTCCTCTATCTCTGACCAGGGAATATCCGTCTCATCAATCAGGGTGATCGTCTCTCCTGTCAGGGTCGCAGTTTTCAGTGCCGTGTTACCCACATCAACTAACAGCTTCATGACAACTCCTTACGCACAGAAATTTCTCCCCCATAATAGGTCTTCAGCTCACCATCCTGACGCAGCACTAACCCACCTTGCTGATCGATGCCTTCACAAATACCCCGCCATTGTTTCTGCCCGGTAGTCAGTGTCACTGCCTGCTGGCGATATACGTTCAATGCGTTCCACTGCTCACTCATTACACTCAGCCCATGACGCTGATAAACCTCCAGGCGCTTTTGCAAACACAAAGTCAGCACGGCCACCAGCTGATTTTTATTTACCGCACTGACGTGCTGGCTCAGATCTGTCCAGGCCTGATCTATCGCCCCGGCAGCACTGTCTGGCATCGCCACATTCAGACCGATACCAATCACCAGATGACAAGGACCTTCAACCTGACCGTCCAACTCGACCAAAATACCCGCCAGTTTCTGTTCATTCAGATAGACATCATTCGGCCATTTCAGTTGTACCTCCAGATCAAATAACGCCTTGAGCGCATCATATACCGCCAGTCCGACGGCTATTGATAACCCCATGGCAGCCTGCATCCCCTCTTCCAATTGCCAGTAGCAGCTATAGTAGAGATTGGCACCAAACGGAGACTGCCACTGACGTCCTCGCCTGCCGCGCCCTGCCTGCTGCATTTCCGCAACCAGCACTTGCCCACGTGGAATTGGCTGCTTAGCCTGAATACGGCGCATCAGCTCGCTATTGGTTGAGTCAATAATTGAATGCACTTCTATCTGACATGGCGTGTCGCTGAGCTGCTCCCAACTCTGACGGATCTCGGCTTCCTCTAATAAAGGCAAGCTATTGTTGAGCCGATAGCCTTTGCCCGTCACCTTGAAGATATCAATGCCCATTTGCTGCAAAGACTTAATATGCTTAGACACCGCCGCGCGGCTGATCCCCAACTGCTCGCCCAATGCCTGTCCCGAGACAAATTCACCGCACTTCAGGGCATGTAAAATAGCCAACTTATTACCATCTGGTGCTTTAACCATAGTGCGCTTCCTGTATTGTAATTTCACCTTGATGGCCTATCAGCCTGACTTCATGCTCCAGCACAATGCCAAACTTGTTGAATATCATCTGTTGAATATGGCTGATCACTGCTTTGAGATCCTCACCACTGCTGTTCCCTTCGTTTACCAACACCAGAGCCTGGCGCTCATATACTCTGACGCCCCCCTGTTGATAGCCTTTTAACCCGGCGTGTTCAATCAGCCAGCCAGCGGCCAGTTTGCAGCGCTTTGCATCTACCGGATAAAGGGGTAAATCAGGGTAGCTTTGCACCAGGGATTGAGCTTGCGTTTTGTCAATTACTGGGTTTTTAAAAAAGCTTCCGGCGTTTGCCAGCGTCTGCGGGTCGGGCAACTTACTGCGCCGGATTGCCATCACTTGCTTTGCGACTATCTCAGGTGTCACCGCCTCATTGCGTAATGCCTGTAACGGCCCATAGTGCAACACCGGGTGCCATGGCTTGGGTAAATGCAACGTCACTTCAGTGACTATAAAACGATCTTGCAGGGCATGTTTAAAGACAGAGTCGCGATAGCCAAGCTGACATGCCGCTTTATCCAGTGTTTTCAGAGTCCGACTGGCTATATCAAATCCGCGTACCTGATATAATAGATCTGCCAGCTCCACCCCATAAGCACCAATATTCTGGATCGGAGCCGCGCCCACAGTACCCGGGATCAGCGCTAGGTTCTCCAGCCCACCAATGTTGCGTGTCAATAAATGCATCACCAGTGCGTGCCAGGATTCGCCAGCGGCCGCACGCACAACATAGTGTTCGGCCTGCTCCTCTACCTCCACACCCAAATTTGCCATCTGGATCACGGTGCCCTCATAATCTGCGAGAAACACACTGTTGCTGCCTTCACCCAAAATATAAAACGGCGTACAAAAATCGTGGTCGTAAAGCTGCGCCGGATCGGTGATACGCAGTAAGGTACGACATGATGCCGGTAACGAAAATGTATGTAATGACTGCAAAGACGGCACGCCCGACCCCTGTAACAAATACAAAATTGCCGCTAGTGTAGCCTATCCGAAGCTCCGACGCATCAAGGTGTCATTTTGGCACTTAAGTGGTATAACAACGGCTCTACTCACATCATGAGCAAGGATAATAATGAAACTTTCTGCCCTAACCTTTGGTCTTGCCTTAGCAGGCCTGTCACACACCGCGCTGAGTGCTCAGGCGGTGGACGAACACACCTATGCCAACCTCAACGACGTGATCAGTACACACCTTCACCTGGATCTGGATGTCGATTTTACTGACAAACAACTGGAAGGTTTTGTTGAACACACACTGGCATGGCAAAACAAGCAAGCCAGAACCCTGGTGCTGGACACGCGTGATCTTGAAATTGATAAAGTGATGTATCAGGGCAGCAACGGCAAATGGTACCCAGCTTCTTTCACGCTTGCAAAACGCGATGATGTAAAAGGGTCTAAGCTGACCATTCGCTTCAAACAGCAAGCAAAAAAAGCCCGTATTTACTATAACAGCTTACCGCAGGCATCCGGTTTGCAGTGGCTGACACCAGAGCAAACCGCCAGCAAGTCCCATCCTTTTATGTACAGCCAGTCTCAGGCTATCCATGCACGCAGCTGGATCCCCGTCCAGGATACGCCAGCGATGCGCGTTACCTATTCTGCCCGTGTTAACACCCCTGAAGACGTTCGTGCGGTTATGAGTGCCGACAACAGCGGTGCGTTAATCAAAGACGGTGACTATTGGTTTGATATGCCACAAGCCATTCCGCCTTATCTGATAGCAATTGGCGCAGGTAACCTTGAATACAAAGAGATGTCGCACCAAACCGCTATCTTCGCCGAGCCGCAGATCCTGGATGCGTCTGTCGCTGAATTTAATGATACCCAGGCCATGATCGACAAAACCAATGTCATGTATGGGGAGTATGCCTGGGGACGCTATGACTTATTAATGCTACCGCCCAGCTTTCCGTTCGGTGGCATGGAAAACCCACGTTTATCTTTTATTACCCCGACCGTCGTCGCTGGTGATAAAAGCTTGGTTAACCTCATCGCCCATGAACTGGCACACTCCTGGTCAGGCAACCTGGTTACTAACGCCACCTGGGAAGACTTATGGCTGAATGAGGGTTTTACCTCCTATGTAGAAAACCGCATTATGGAAGAAGTCTTTGGTCGCGAGCGTGCGGTCATGGAACAGGCATTGGATTCCGCCCGGTTGCGTAACGTCGTCAAAGAACTACCAGCACCTGACACCCGCCTGAATCTGCGCCTGAATGGTCGCGATCCAGACGACGCATTCAGCTCTATTCCGTACACCAAAGGGCAGCTCTTCCTTATCTATTTAGAGGAAAAGTTTGGCCGAAAGGTGTTTGATGCCTTTGTGAAAGGATATTTTGATGCGTATGCGTTCAAATCGCTGACCACAGCCGAGTTTGTTCAATACATAGAGAAACACCTCATCAACAAACACCCTGGCATTGTCAGCATGGATAAGGTCAATGAGTGGATCCACGCGCCAGGCTTGCCTGCAGATGCACCTAACCCCACTTCTGATGCGTTTGACAAAGTCGATGCTGCTACTAAAGCCTGGTTAGCGGGTAACCGTACATTAGACAGCATACCCACCGCGAGCTGGACAGTGCATGAGTGGCTGCACTTTATCAATAATCTGCCACGCGATCTGGCCGAGGGTAAAATGGTCGCGCTGGACCAGGCGTTTGGGTTAACTGACTCAACCAACGCGGAATTGGCGTTTGCCTGGTTCATGCTGGCAGTTGGCAACGGCTATGAGGCCATCTACCCGGCACTCGACAAACACCTCAGCGGTATTGGCCGTCGCAAGCTGATTGTTCGCCTGTACAAATCACTCGTTGCTAATGGTAAACGTGACTGGGCCTATCAGGTGTATCGGAAAGCCCGTCCGGGTTACCACCCATTAGCCCAGGGCACCATTGACGCTATCTTTGCCAACTAATTAATACCTAGATTGGTATCGCAGCCAATAAAAGTGCAGCCTCACCGGGGCTGTACTTTTTCTAAAAACGCCGCGCGCTGCGCCGGGCTGGCTTGTTGCCACCAAAAGTCCAGCATTGCTGCGGCATCAGGCTTTCCAGCCTGAGGTGCCACGGGCGGCTCTACCGGCAAAGAGTCTGAAAATTGCGGTTTCACTGGTGCCGCCTCTGGCATAGGTTCGGTGGTTGGTACAGCCCGCACCTGCAGTTGATGTGCAAGCGCCTTTATCGGTGTGCGTGTACCATCAGGGGCCTTCAGCCAGAGTCTGGGCTGCTTTGCAAACTGCTTAGCCGCTTTTAGTGTGTCGGCCCGATCAAACCCAACCTGATAGCCACCCTGCTCCTCGACCTCAACACTCACCCAAAATGGTTTTGATTCAATCACTTCATGATCGTCATACCCAATCTCGTACAAGTCCGTATACTTGACTTTTACCTGGTGCGTGCCCGCGCCAAGCGTCAGATCCCGCACTTTATTAAAGAAGGAATGCTCTATTTCCTGTTGCCCCACCTGTAGCGGTAACAACTCTTCCGGAAAAGATAATTGCGCTGCCACTGCTCGAGCACTCAGCAGGCTGAGTAACAGAAAGTAAAAAATGCGTTTTTTCTTCATAATTCCTCTTTATTTTGTTGTTAATGTGGCTGACACTTAGCTTTGAACCCAAAATAGCCACAGAGAATTCAAGCGCTCAGTTAAGGCCAACATACCCGCTCCACTGGTATGGGTATTCGGTTTTCAGGTGACCAAACTCTGAACAACACTTTTCGCTTGTATCTTACTCTTTGCACGCTATGCTGATCAGCTAAACTATCGTCTACAAGGAAAAATAATGAGCCAAGAAACAATTTTTACCAAGATAATTAATCGGGAAATTCCCGCCGATATCCTGTTTGAAGATGATCTGGCCCTGGCATTTAAGGACATTAACCCACAAGCGCCCTTTCATGTTCTGGTGATCCCAAAAACCCCCATCGCCACCATGAATGACATTAATGAAGAAAATGCACACCTGGTTGGGCACTTATATCTGGTAGCAGCTAAACTTGCCAAAGAGCATGGTTTTGCAGAAAACGGATATCGCGCAGTCATGAATTGCAACAACGATGGCGGTCAGACCGTTTACCACATTCATTTACACGTGCTTGCCGGGAAAGAAATGGGCTGGCCCCCATACCAGGATAAGAAAAAAGTACTAGGCTAAATTATTCTTTGTTAATGAATGTAATTTACTAACATATTAGCAAATAAAAAATTAAAATTATAAATTTCATAGCCTTAGTTATTTCGCTAAGGCTTTAATTCGACAACAAGATCAGAAATGCCACAATATATAGCAGAACAATCTATTTATTGATGTGATTTCTAATACAAAAGGCCTGAATCACGTGATAGCATTGCGTAATCAGACAGAATGAGAGTGTTTTCCACATGAGCAGTACTGCATTTTTATTGCTAGACAAAGAGCCTATTAACACCATAGGCGTCAATGTATTACAACCATTGCTGAAAACTCAGGGGTTGGACGTAATCACTGGGACCGATATTTCAGATGTACCAGAGAACACTCGTTTGCTCTTCATCGAAACAGCCGTCAATGACGCCTGGGGTCAGTTGAAAGAACAGCTGGTTAACCTAAAAGTCAGTTGTGACATTGTCCTGTTTAACCTGGATGAGAATCCTGAGCTGGCCAATCGCGCATTGCTCAGCGGTATCCGTGGTGTCTTCTACACCACAGATAATGCGGATGTGCTGATGAAAGGTATTCGCCTGCTGATGGAAGATCAGCTCTGGTATCGTCGCGAAATTATGTGTAATGCATTAAACCGTATGTTGCAGTTTAATAAAGATGCGCTACACAAACTGACCGAAGGGGATATTGAGCCGGTTAAACTCACAAAACGTGAAAAAGCCATTATTACCCTGATGAGTAAAGGGTCAAAGAACAAAGAGATTGCCGAAGATCTGAACATCAGCCCACATACGGTGAAGACGCACTTGTATAGTGCATTCAGAAAAACGAAATGCCGGAATCGAATCGAATTATTGTCCTGGGCGCAACAAAATATCCCAGACGAGATCCGCTAACCGCCTTCTCTACTGTATCCAGTGTCGGGTCAACCCCGACACTGTCTACCGCTTTACTGATATCTCACTTCCTTTTATGCTAGCAAAGTCGATTGATTGCTAGGGCACACCATGCTGGATCCCAAAACTCTGTATGTCACCAGCGTCGTCATGACGGCGATGATGACCCTTCTAAATTATCTAACATGGCGGGCTAATAAAGACACCCCCGGCACTGTGTTATACATTTTTTACCCTATGGTATTGTTTGCTGGCATTATCGGCTTTGCGCTACACAGCCACTTCCAGCAGTGGCAGACCATAGGCATTGCAAACGGTCTGTTATTTGCGGCATCCGTGCTGCATTGCTGGGCGATCAGCCAGTTTCTCGGGGTCCGCGATAAAGCCTTTCAGTTTTATCTGATAGTCACAGGGGTTTTATTTTGTGCCCTTGTTTATTTCAGTGCTGTAGCGCCGGGCCTCAGGCAGCGTATTCTCATCTCCGATCTTCAGCATATCGCCGAGGCCCTGCTGTTACTGTACTACTTTATCCGCTATGCCCATCCTCTGTATCCCAACGGCAGTATTGTCTATCTCATCGTACTGAGCTTTATTCTGTGTGTGTTTACTGGCCGAACTTTACTCATGGGGGAGATCCACCATGGTAACCTGCTGGACAGTCCCTGGTTCACCATTACACTCTTTTTCAACGGCGTGCTGGCACCTATTTTCTATGCCACTGGCATGGCAATTTTATGTAATGAGCGTCGCGAACATAACCTCAACCGATTGACAGAAAAAGCACAACAAGACCTTGAGATCCGGGGGCTGTTCTTGTCCACCGTCAGCCATGAGATCCGTACCCCGCTCAACGGCATCCTGGGCAGTGCTCAACTGGTACTGAACCGCATTGGGGATCAGGCCAGTAAAGCCTACTGCGAAGCCATTATTAACTCCGCTGAATCACTCAACCTACTGATCGATAAAGTGCTCGACTATGCCAGTCTGGAACAAAGTGACGAAGTGCTGGCCGCCGAGGACATTGAATTCAAGAGTTGGCTAAACAACCTGTGCCTGCTGATGACACCCATGGCTGAGCAACGCGGGCTGACCTTTACCCTGGTGTACGACATGCCCGAGCAGGTTTGCTACTACTGCGACCAGCAAAAGCTGCGTCAAATCCTGCTGAACCTGGTTGGCAACGCCATTAAATTTACCGATCAAGGCGAAGTAAAGGTCTGTGTCGAGCTGATCAAAGAAGGCAATATGGAACACCGGGTGCGTTTTAGCGTGATAGACACCGGTCCGGGCATTGAAGAAGAGGACATCGAAAAACTGACCGAGCCATATGTCCAGAGCAGCGCGGGTAAAACCAAAGGCGGCACCGGACTTGGATTAGCTATCACAGCACGCCTGCTGGATAAAATGGGCAGTCAGCTCGAGATCATCAGTGAACTGGATAAAGGCAGCTCCTTCAGCTTTGATCTCACCTTAACGGTCGGCGAGCTCAGCCTAGTCGAAAAGCGCCATCACAATGTCGACTACGCGACCGGCCTGGATGTTCTCTTGGTGGAAGATCTCGACCTGAACCGTAAAATAGCCATCGAATTTATGGCCATTGATGAGCACCGAATTAAGCTGGCCAACGATGGCCAAAGTGCCATAGAACAACTTACGGAGCATGCCTTTGATGTTGTTCTGCTGGATATGAACTTGCCAGACTTAACGGGTCAGGAGGTGCTCAAACGGCTTAAGAACATTGAGCATAAAAATCGCCGCACCCCATTTTTAGCCTTTACCGCCAGCCTGAGCCCCGAAGAGGTTAAAGAGTACCTGGCACTGGGGATCCGTGACGTTGTGGGCAAGCCGATTAAACAAGATAAACTGCGTCAGGCCATTAGCAACTCGCAAAAGGCGCAAACCCCTGACATCAGCGTCGAGCTCAGCGACACCCTGTACGACGAGAGTGCGGTGGGCTCCCTGAGCGGCTTCAGTGAAGACGAAGTGTCTTCCATTTACAATGAATTTGTTTTGTCCGCCCGCACGAAACTGCGCCACATTCAGCAATTACTGGATGAGGACGATCAACAGTGCATCAAACTCCTGCACCGTCAGGCCAGCACAGCGCTACAACTGGGTTTCAATCGCTATGGTCTGACACTCAAGAAAATTGAGCGCAGGCTGCTGGATAAAAAACGCTGTGACGAGGAACTGGCCGATGCCATGGTGTTGTGGCAACAGAGCCTGGAAGCCTATTTGCAGTACGTACGGCATCAAACACTCAGTTGAGGTGAAACGCTAAAAGCCAAACGCACAAAGCGGTACTTTTATCGCCGCAATGTCGACTTTATTGGAAAATTTAGTCATTCTAACCGACACAGGGTACCCGACGACCCAGATAACAAGAAATCTGAAGGAAATTTATAAAATGACACTACATAAATCATCGCTGGCCATTGCCATCGGTGCGGCCATGATTGGCCTTAGCACGCCCAGCGTGGCAACTGCCACAGAACAGGCATCACAGGCGAGCACCAAAGAGTGGAATGTACTAAATCCGCCAGGTGACAAGCAAACCATTACCATAGACACCAATGAAACGACCTGGAGTAACCTGGACGTCAGCCCCGACGGTAAGTCTATTATCTTTGATATGCTAGGTGACATTTACGTCATGCCTATTAAAGGTGGCAAAGCAACCGCCATTACCAGCGACAGAGCCTGGAACTTCCAGCCTAAGTTCTCGCCGGACGGCAGCAAAATCGCCTTTATTTCAGACCGCGAAGGCGCTGAAAACCTGTGGGTGATGGACGTCAATGGCGACAACATGCGCAAAGTCTCTGATGAGTCTCACAACCTGCTACATAACCCAGCCTGGTCGCCTGATGGTCAGTACATTGCAGTCAAACAAGGTCAGGTAACGGGCCGTACCATCCCGGGTGGCTCGATCCGCATGTATCATATTTCAGGTGGTAAAGGCGTTGTCGTAAGAGATCGTTTGCACGGCGCAAAATCACAGAAGAACATCGCTGAACCCGCTTTCTCAACCGATGGTAAGAAGCTCTATTACTCCGTCGATGCCACTGCAGGCGTACGCTGGGAATACAACAAAAATGCACTGGGTTCAGTGTTTGAAATCCGCTCCTGGGATCTGGCCACCGGTGAAGAAGAAACCGTGATCCGTGGCTCCGGCGGTGCAATTCGCCCAACGCCGAGTCCAGATGGCAAATCTCTGGCGTTCGTGAAACGTATTGAAAATGGCGAGGTGATGCAAAGCGCCTTGTATATCAAAGATCTGAAATCCGGTATCGAAACAGAGATCTTCTCTGGACTGGACCGTGACCTGCAAGAAGCCAATGGTGCTCAGGGTAATACTCCAGCATTCGCTTACACGCCCGATGGCAAAGCACTGGTTTTCTGGGCCGCTGGCGTCTTCCATAAGGTAGATATTGCAAGCAAACAAGCCAAAGTGATCCCGACCCGCGTGGTTGCTGAAAAAGAGATTACCCCGGCACTGAAATTTGCCGTTGATGTGGCACCGGATGCATTCAAGGTCAAGCTGGCACGTTGGTCACAAATTTCACCAGACGGTAAAACCGCGCTGTTCCAGGCACTGGGCCACCTGTACACCAAAGACATCGCCTCTGGTAAGGTACGTCGCGTTACCAAACAAAACGATCATTTTGAGTTCTACCCAAGCTTCTCACGTGATGGTAAGTACATTGTATACACCAGCTGGGACGATCAGGACTTAGGCGCCGTACGCATTGTGTCAGCCAGTGGGGGTAAAGGCCGAGTGATCACTCAGGACCCGGGTCACTACATCAACCCAAGCTTCTCGCCAGATGGTAAACACGTACTGTATCGCAAAGTGACTGGTGGCTACCTGCTCAGCGGTGACTGGTCGATGGAGCCAGGCATCTATCTGACCAGCGCCAAAGGTGGCGAAGCCAAGCGCATCATTAAGCGTGGTGACAACCCACACTTTGGTGCGGAAAAAGACCGTATCTATTTCAGTGTGATGAGCGATGAAACCCATCGCGAACTGAAATCAGTCGACCTCAGCGGTGAAAAAGAACGTTCACACTTCAAAGGCGACTACATTTTTGATTATCGCGTCTCTCCGGACGGCAACTATGTTGCTTTCATCGAGAACTTCAACACCTTCGTTGCGCCCTTCACTAGCACAGGTAAAACCTTGTCTATCAACAAGGGCACTAAATCATTCCCAGTGCAACAAGTCTCTAAATACTCAGGAGACTTCCTGAACTGGAAGGCGGACAGCAGTGCCCTGACCTGGGCCTTTGGCCCGACTTTATATCAGCGCAAGCTGACCGATACCTTTGCGTTTTTGAAAGGTGCCGTAGCCGAGGCTACACCTTTAACTGCCGAAGGCATCGACCTGAGCTTTGAGAAAAAGGCCGACAAGCCTGAAGGCATATTGGCCCTGGTTGGTGGTAAAGTCGTGACCATGCGCAACGCCGACGAGCAACAGGAGATCATCGAAGATGGGGTAGTGTTGATTGAAGAAAACCGCATTATCGCGGTCGGTACCCGCAGTGAAGTTGAGATCCCGAGCAAAGCCAAGGTAATGGATATCACAGGTAAAACCGTGATCCCGGGTCTGGTCGATGCGCACGCCCACGGCAGCTATGGCAGCTACAACCTGCAACCTGAGCAAAACTGGAACCAGCTGTCTAATGTCAGCTTTGGTGTGACGACCATTCACGATCCATCGAATGACTCCAATGAAGTCTTCTCTATGGCTGAATTACAACGTGCCGGCCTGACCGTAGCACCGCGTATTTACTCCGTAGGCCGGATCCTCTATGCCGGTAATGCACCTGGGTACAAAACGCCGATCAGCAACCTGGAAGATGCTCAGTTCCACGTTAAACGTCTGAAAGACGCTGGTGCAATCACGGTTAAGAGCTACAACCACCCGCGCCGTGATACCCGCCAGCAAGTGCTGGAAGCAGCAAAGCAGATGGAGATCATGGTAGTACCAGAAGGCGGTTCTAAGTTCCAGCAGAACATGAACATGATCATCGATGGTCACACGGGTCTTGAGCACGCCCTGCCAATCCCGAACATCTATTCAGACGTCACTCAGATGTGGAGTCAGACAGAAGCGGGCTTTACACCCACCTTTAACGTTGCCTACGGTGGTATCAAAGGAGAAGACTATTTCTATGACACCACAGATGTGTGGAAGAATGAACGCCTGGCAAGCTTTGTTCCGGACTACATTCTGAACCCGCGCTCTGTTCGTCGTGAAAAAGCCCCTGAGCACCACTACAACCACATCAATGCAGCTAAATCTGCCAAGCAATTGCGCGACAAAGGCGTAACCGTGCACATCGGCGCACACGGCCAGCGTGAAGGTCTGGGTGCACACTGGGAACTGTGGTCAATGGCACAAGGTGGCTTTACACCATGGGAAGCGCTGCGCAGCGGTACCATTGACGGTGCGAAATACCTGGCAATGGACCATGATATCGGCACCATTGAAAAAGGTAAACTTGCCGACTTAGTGATCATCGACGGTGACGTCCTGAACGACATCCGTGAATCAGAAAAAGTCGCTTATACAGTACTGAATGGTCGTATCTATGACGCCGCGACCATGAATGAAACCGGCAATTATAATGTGAAGCGCCAGCCGCTGTTCTTCGAAAATGGCAACAAGACGCCAATGCATCCGGCTACGGAAGCTTATATGGAAGAGAAAGCACATAAATATCACTGGAAACACTAATATCTGGTCATTTCATTCATAAAGCAGCCGAAAGGCTGCTTTTTTTTCACTAAACACCACATTTAAGCATTTATCTTCTGGCAACAAGGCCTTACACGCATCTCTTTGTCCCGATCCATGTGCTGGATATTGTCGAGAACTGTTCTAAACTGTGTCACTGAATAGGATACTCTGTCGTCAAGCTCATGCTATGATGGCTGTGTAACGAGGTCGTCAATCTAGGTTTTATCGGTCAGCCTCACAGGTATATCAGCGAATACAAGGAGCAGGGAGCATGTCTGATCTCAGCCACTTTTTTAAGTCACTTAACCTGACGCAAAAATTGATCTCGGCCTTTTTACTGGTCGCCCTGATCCCGACCGCCATCATTATCGCCATGGCACTGATACAATCATCCGATGCAATGAGCCGGCAAGTCTATGCCCAGTTGGGTGCGGTAGGCGAAATAAAAGAAAGCGCCATTGAGCGCCATTTCAATGGCGTCGAGGACAAGCTGATATCGCTGGCTGTCAATCCCTATGTCCAACAGGCAGCTACAGATTTTATCCGCGCCTATGGCGAAGTTGAGGATGCGGTTGCCACTCCGACCAGCCTGACACGCTTCTACCGTGAGCAGTTTGCGCCCCAATTTAAATCACTCAATGAGCAGGCTGCGCCCCCCGCAATATTGCTCTCTGAGTTATCTCCTCAAGGGATCACTTTACAGACTCGCTACTTGGCCGAGAACCCTCATCCTCTGGGCGAAAAAGTAAACCTGACCAGCAGTGGCGTTGATGATGCGTATGATGAAATACATAGTCAGTATCACGCATTTTTCACAAAAATTGCCGATGTTTACGAGTTCTACGATATCTTTATCGTCGATAACCTGAACGGCAATGTGATCTATTCGGTTTACAAAGAGAGCGATTTTGCCACTTCATTACTGTATGGCCCCTATGCAGAAAGTAACCTTGCCAAGGCATTTCTGGCAGCCCGAGAGCTCACCAAAGAAGGTGAAATGGCCTTTGTTGATTACGAGCAATACCTGCCTTCTTACAATGCCCCGGCCAGTTTTGTTGCCGCGCCTTTGGTCATCGACGGTCAGGTATCAGCCACACTGATCTTTCAACTCTCCATTGACGCCCTGAATGCCATCATGACTGAACGTCAGGGATTGGGTGAGAGCGGCGAGACCTACCTGGTTGGCCCGGAAGGCCTGATGCGCTCAGATTCTTACCTGGATCCGGTTCATCATTCTGTGACTGCCTCATTCCGTCACCCTGAAAAAGGCACAGTGAATACCGAGGCATTTCAGCTGGCCATGCAGGGGCAGCAAGGGCAAAAAGTGGTGCTGGACTACAATGGCAATCCTGTATTGTCAGCATACACATCTGTAGACGTATTTAATGTACGCTGGGCATTGCTGGCTGAAATTGATGAGGCCGAAGCCTTCGCGCCCATTAATACTTTGCGTACTCAGCTGCTTATCGTGCTGGCGGCCTGTGTACTGATGATCATTCTGGCCGCATTCTGGTTTGCCCGAACCCTGACCCGCCCGGTTCATGCGCTGGTCAATACCATGCGCCAGGTAGAACAAGAAGGCGACTTTGCATTACGTACCAAGATTGACACCAATGATGAAATTGGTCGCTGCGGACAAGCGTTCAATTCACTGCTGGACGCACTGCAATTATCTATTTCGGAAACAAACCGCGTCATGGACCGCATGGCGGCCGGTCGCTTTGATGACAGGATCAGTGCCCCCTGCAAAGGTGAACTGGATACCCTTAAACGTGCCACCAATGATTGTGCCCAGAGCCTGCAAAGTGCACTGAGCGACATCGGTCAGGTGATCCACGCCATGTCGGAAGGTCAATTTGATAAACAGTTGCAGTCAGACATGTGTGGCGACCTGGCAATTTTGAAGCAGCACATCAACAGCTCCATGCATTCAATCAATACCACCATGACTGAAATTGTGACCGTGATGTCGGACATGGAGCAAGGCCACTTCCGGGGACAAGTGCAGGTAGAGGCTCAAGGTAGCCTGCTGCAGCTCAAAGTGAGCGTCAACAATTCCGTGAGCAGCGTCGCCGGTGCCATAGATGGGCTGGCAGCGATGATGAGTGCCCTGCGTCAGGGCGACTTTAGTAAGCGCCTGGAGTTGCCGCTGCGTGGTCAACTGGAAGAGCTCAAAGAAGACACAAACTCCAGTGTAGAAAACCTTGCCGCCATTATCGAAGACATTGGCCACACCATGGCCGCGGTCAGCGAAGGGGACTTTAAACAGGAAGTATCAACACCTGCTCAGGGGCAGCTTGGTGATTTGAAAGAGCACATAAATGTGTCGATCAGCAGTGTTGATGAAGCCATTAGTGAGATTTCATCTGTGATGATGGCAATCAGCCGTGGCCGCTTTGATCGCACCATCAACTCTCCCATGCGGGGCCAGCTGGACACCCTCAAAGGCGATATCAACCACTCGGTCAATAACCTCAGTCGTGTTATTGAAGAGCTGGCCAGCGTGATGTCAGCCATGAGCCAGGGTGATTTTACCATCCAGATAGAATCTGACCTGCAGGGTCAGTTACTGCAACTTAAAGAGGACGTAAATACCTCAACAACCACAGTATCTGATGCCATCAATGAAGTCACCCGGGTACTAGGGGCACTGGCTAAAGGACAGTTAAATGAGCAGATCAACGGTCACTATGAAGGTGTGTTTGAAACCCTGCAACGTGACGTCAATGCCACCATTGCCAAGCTCACGGAAGTGATTGAAGGGATCCAGTATGCGGCCGGCCAGGTCACCCAGAGTGCTGGCGAGATAGCCGCCAGTAACACCGAGATCAGCCAGCGCACCGAGGAACAAGCTGCCAACCTGGAAGAGGCCAGCGCAAGCACAGGCCATATGTTGGAAGAGCTGACTCAGGTTGCACAACAATCCGGTACGGCTGTGGAATTGGCCAGCAACGCGGAGACCATAGCCAAAGAAGGTGGCTCCTTATCGCAGGACACGGTTGATGCCATAGGCGAAGTTAACCGGGCCAGCAAAGACATTAATGAAATCGTGTCGGTGATCGACGCGCTGGCATTCCAGACCAACTTACTGGCCCTTAATGCTGCCGTAGAAGCTGCCCGCGCCGGCGAAAATGGCCGGGGTTTTGCCGTGGTTGCCAATGAAGTGCGTGAATTAGCGGGCCGCAGTGCCGCGTCTGCAAAGCAAATTAAAGAGATCATCGCTAACAGCAACGAAAAAGTGGAACAAGGCACTCAACTGGCGAATAACTCAGGCGATAAGCTGCACCAGATAGTGCAGGCAGTTGCCGATGTCAGTCAAAATATAGTGAAAATCAATCAGTCGACGACCACGCAGCAACAGTCCATCAAAGAGGTAGACATTGTGGTGCAGCGCCTGACCGATTTAATTCAGGAAAACTCAGCCATTACGGAAGAAACCATGGCTGCGGCTAGGCAAATGGCGGATCAGGCGAATGCAATGCGTGAGTTGCTTGGCTATTTTTCGATAGCCTCGCAACAGCAAACAGCGCTGGCTCCTCCTGAGCAGGAGCTGCTCATCCACAGCTACAATGCATCTTAGGCTGATTCGGCAGGTATGCCAGATTTAACTTAGCGCGACGAACTCATTCGTCGCGCGGTCCTTTTTCCAATGCAGGTAACACGAAGTCATCGGCATCAAGGTGAGCAGGAAACCCTTGTTTAAAGGTATCCAGTGGCGCCTTTTCCAGACTAACTACGAGTACATCGGCAGCGTCATCCGGGGCACCGGCCAATAATGCGCCTGTAAAGTCATAAGCGGCGGTGCCACCGTTGTGCGCCGTTCCATAGCCATCGTCACCAATACGATTGCAGCCCAGCACATAACACTGATTTTCAATTGCTCTGGCTTGCAATAAGGTATCCCAGATCCGACGTCGCGCAGCAGGCCAGTTAGCCACATTGATCATCACATCATAATCATTGCGGTTACGCTGGAACACCGGAAAACGCAGGTCATAGCATACCTGAGGTAAGATCCGAAATCCCTTTACCTCAACAACGACCCGCTCCTGTCCGGCATGCACATAATCCCCTTCTTTACCCAGACAGAATAAATGGCGTTTGTCATAATAGCGCACGGTGCCATCCGGCCAGCACCAGTAAAAACGATTGGCTTTCTTTTCACCCAGATCCACCAACACACTGCCCGCCACGACGGCCTGCCAGCGCTGTGCCAGCTGATGTAAAAAAGCCAGTGCTTCCCCCTGCTCAGGCGGCTCGGCACACGCTTCAGCCAATGCAAAACCGGTTGCAAAGGTTTCCGGCAAAATGATCAGATCGCAACCACTGAGTTGCGCCTGCTGTGCATCTAACAGCCTTTCCAGCTGAACAAAGTTATTCTGGGGAGCCAACCACTCAATGGCCTGCTGAACCAGAGCGACAGTTAAAGCTGACATAAACGCTTCGCCGCCTCCAGTAAGGTGTTATCTTCTTTGGCAAAACACAAACGGATCACTTTATCTGTACTGCCGTCGGCATAAAATACGCTCAGCGGAATAGCGGCTACCCCGACTTCTTCCACCAGATAATCACAAAAGCGCACATCATCCAGTGACGAGATAGCACTGTAATCCAGCAACAGGAAGTAGCTCCCCTCGCTGGGTAAAATAGTAAACCGCCCTGGTTTAAGCGCCTCAATGAGCAGATCGCGCTTATGCTGATAAAAATCAGCCAACGCATCCACATGCTCAGGCTCTTCATTAAGCATGTCTGCCAGTGCCAGCTGCGCTGGCGTAAAGCAGGAGAAGGTTACATACTGATGGATCTTACGAAACTCCTTGCTCAGCGCCTCTGGTGCGATGCAATACCCCAGCTTCCAGCCAGTACAATGGAAGGTTTTACCAAAGCTGGCCACCACCATCGCACGCGCAGCCAGCGTCGGGTCACGCAACGCACTCAAATGTGGCTGCGCATCAAAGGTAATGTGCTCGTAAACTTCGTCGCTGATCACATACAGGTCATGCTCAATCACCAGGGCCTGAAGCGCTACCATATCTGCTGCTTTGAGTGTTTTCGCACTCGGATTATGTGGCGTATTAACAATAATAGCGCGAGTTTGAGGTGTGATAGCTGCCGCAACCTGCTGCCAGTCAACCTGGTAATCAGGCGCCTGCAAAGCAATGTGCACACTGGTGCCACCTGCCAGCTCTATCGCCGGATGGTAAGAGTCATAGGCCGGGTCAAACATGATCACTTCATCACCCGGGCGCACCAGGGTCTGAATGGCAACAAACAAGGCTTCTGTGGCGCCGGCAGTGACTGTGACCTGCGCCTCGGCGTCGATCTGCGCACCGTATTTGCGCTCTGCCAGGGCCGCTATTTGCTGCTGTAGCGCCGGTACCCCGGGTGATGGCGCGTATTGGTTCATCCCCGCTTGTACATGCTGAGTCAACCGCAGTTTAAGGCGCTCTGGCGCATCAAATTCAGGAAAACCCTGAGACAAGTTCAGTGCACCGTGCTGATTAGCCAGCGCAGTCATCTTAGAAAAAATACTGGTGCCTACATGAGGTAATTTACTTTCCACTGCCAAGTCCTCGTTTGTGTGTGGTGTAACGGCCCGAGCGATGCTATCATTGCTGCAAATAGAAGTATAGCCGTCTAAAATTATCCACGATGTTATTCGTGAGAGGTAAGCGTATGCAATCAGCACAAGCGAAACATGCCCTGATAGACGCCGGACGTTGGCTCAGTGAGCAAGGCTGGGTACCGGCAACCGGGGGCAACTTTTCCATTAGAACAGAGCAAGGCTTTGTTGTCACGGCCAGTGGTCATGACAAAGGGGCGCTGCAACCCGCGCATTTTCTTGAGTTCAATACCGAAGGCACACACATCGCAGGAACCGGTAAGCCCTCAGCCGAAACCGAGCTGCACCTTGCCCTGTATGCACTCAGTGCGCGTACACACTGCATCTTGCATACCCACTCCGTTGCGGCAACAGTTCTGTCTCGCCTAACAGCAGAGCACAGCCTGAACATTCAGGGGTACGAAATGCAAAAAGCCCTGCATGGTTTCACCAGTCATCTGGAGACCCTGGCTATTCCGGTTTTCGACAACGATCAGGATATTCCAGCCCTGGCACGTCGGGTAGCTGAATACCATGCCCACACGCCTGTGCGGCACGGGGTGCTGATCCGCGGCCATGGACTTTATGCGATGGGGGCAGACATCAGTGAAACGCGTCGTCATATCGAGGCACTGGAATTTTTGTTTAACTGCGAACTGACGCGCAGACAACTGGAAAAAAACGCATGATCAAAGCAATTTTGACCGACATCGAAGGCACCATTACCCGTATCTCTTTCGTCAAAGAGATCCTGTTCCCCTATGCCGCAGACAAGCTACCCGATTTCGTGCGCCAGCATGCACACACCCCGGAAGTGACTGCACAGCTGGATGCAGTGCGTGCTGAACTGAACGCACCACAAGCCTCACTGGATCAGGTTGTCCAGACGCTACTCAGCTGGATCGCTGAAGATAAGAAAGTCACGCCTCTGAAACAATTACAGGGCATGATCTGGCAACATGGCTATCAAAATGGCGATTTTACCGGCCATATTTACCCAGATGCGCACCAGTTTTTGTCTACCGAACATGCTGCGGGCACTGCACTCTACGTCTATTCGTCTGGTTCAGTGCAGGCCCAGCAACTGCTGTTTGCCCATTCGGACTATGGCGATATGCGCCCCTTATTCAGTGGTTATTTTGATACCCGGATAGGTGCCAAACAGCAACCCGAGGCCTATCAGGCCATCGCCAGTCAGCTATCCTTTGCGGCGCATGAAGTGCTCTTTCTGAGCGATGTGGTGGCCGAGCTGGATGCGGCAAAAGCAGCAGGCATGCAGACCTTGCAATTATGGCGTGACGGACAGCCACGGACACAGGCACATGCCTTTATTGAAGATTTCAGCCAATATAATGCACAGGAGTCACGATGAGCCAATTGACCATTTACCATGATCAGCACCCGGATAACATTGAATTCCACAGTGATGCACACAACCAGATAGCCGCTCAGCTTGCTGAGGTGGGTGTCCGCTTCGAGCAATGGCAGGCCGCCTATGAGATTAACCAGACGACATCACATGATGACATTCTTGACGCATATGAGCAGGACATTAATCGCCTGAAAACACAGGATGGCTATCAGACCGTAGACGTGATCTCTTTGCCAAAAGGTCACCCCGACGCGCCCGTTATGCGTCAGAAGTTTCTGTTTGAGCACACCCATAGCGAAGATGAAGTACGTTTTTTTGTTCAGGGTCAGGGGCTATTTTGCCTGCATATTGGCGAACGGGTTTATCAGGTTCTGTGTCAGCAGGGCGATTTGATCTCAGTACCCGCGATGACATCTCACTGGTTTGATATGGGCAGCGACCCTCAGTTTACCGCAATCCGGCTGTTCAACAATGAACAGGGCTGGGTGGCACAAAGTACTGACAGCCCTATCGCCGAGCGCTTTCCGTTACTGGATTAAAGCGCTCACCCGGCACGGTGTCGTCATACCGTGCCTAAAACGCCCGCCGCCACGTCCTGCGGAAAATACACGCCCGTATCCAGTACCCAGGCCGTGATCAGCTCAGCTGGTGTGACATCAAAAGCCGGGTTATACACTTGTGCCTGTGCGGGTGCCCACTGACAGTGACCAAAGCTGCCACTCACCCCGGTCACCTCGCTTTCAGCACGCTGTTCAATCGGGATCTCTGCGCCCGAGGCACAGCCAATGTCCAGGGTTGTTACCGGGGCAACGACATAGAAAGGGATCTTATGATAGTGGGCCAGCACAGCCAAATTATAGGTGCCCACTTTATTGGCAAAGTCGCCGTTCGCAGCAATGCGATCAGCCCCGACAAAAATTTTATCGACCTTGCCTGCAACCATCAGGCTGGCCGCCATATTATCGCAAATCAAAGTGTAAGGGATCTGCCACTGTGCCAGTTCATAGGCAGTCAGTCGTCCCCCTTGCAATAATGGCCGGGTCTCATCAACCCAGATATGGATGTCCGCATGCTGTCGGGCAGCATGATGGATCACGCCCAAAGCGGTGCCCACCCCAGCAGTGGCCAGCGCGCCGGTGTTGCAATGTGTCAGAATATTATCTGAGGGTTCGACCAGCTGCGCACCCAATGTGGCCATTCTGTCGCACAGTGCACAGTCTTCTTCAAACAATCTCTCCGCCTCCGTCACCACAGCCAGGGCAAAGTCTTGCTGTTGCAAGGCAGTGCGCAGCCTCGCCATGCAGTGCATCAGATTCACTGCCGTCGGGCGGGTGGCTTCCAGCTCGTCAATTGCCTCACTAAGCTGAGTTTTACTGTGACCCTGCTCCGCCAGGTAAGCAACCAGCAGACTCGCTGCTAAACCAATCAAAGGAGCGCCACGCACTTTCAGCGTCAGGATCAGCGACGTCATTTGCGCCACACTGGTGCAATGATGCCATGTCTCCTCATGTGGCAGTAAATACTGGTCCAGCACCTGAACCCTACCAGCCTGATACTTCAAACTCCGCGCAACTAGCTCTTTCACCGTTGTTTACTCCGATTTGCTCCTGACGAATGCCCATTCATATCGATGGACAGGCAAGTATGAAGTCTGACACTAACCGTGCCGTTATGACCTCTTTGTGTCATCTGTCACCGACGAAATTACTTCATCTCGACAGTGCCCGATTGAAAAAACGAACGGTTCTATTCTACATCAAGATCTAAAGATGTATAGACTTCTAAACGTTTGCAGGTATAGAATGCTGATCTAATTTTATGCTATCTGGATGATCCGAATGAGTGCTTATCAGGCGTTTGACAATGACAAGGCCATTGAATACATCAATAACCTGGGGGGGATGTTCCCACCAGACGCACAGCTGAACTGCTATGAGTTTGGCGATGGCAACCTGAACCTGGTTTTTCGGGTCACTGATCAACATAACCACAGCGTGATCCTTAAGCAGGCGTTACCCTACGCGCGCTGTGTCGGTGAAAGCTGGCCACTGACACTTGATCGGGCCCGCATCGAAGCCAGCGCCTTACGTCGCCATGGTGAGGTTTGTCCCACCCATACTGTCAGGGTATTGCACCACAACAGTGAGCAGGCAGTGACGATACTTGAAGATCTGGGTCATCTGAAAATCTTACGCAGTGAACTCAACGCCGGGCGTACTTTTGCCAATCTGGGTCGGGATGTGGCCCGCTATCTGGCCACAACCAGTTTTTATCACAGCGATTTCTACCTCACGCCTGCAAACAAGAAAGCCCTGATCCAGTCTTTTACCAACCCGGAATTGTGTGCCATCACAGAAGAGTTATTTTTTGACGACCCCTATCAGGATAGCGAGCGTAACCACTATCCGGATGCGCTGAGCAAAGAGGTCGACAAGCTACGTCACAATACAGCATTAAAACTGGCCATTGCTCAGCTCAAGCAGCGTTTCTTGTCTTCTCCGCAAGCGTTACTGCATGGTGATGCACACAGTGGTAGCCTGTTTGTCGATGACACAACCACCAAGTTTATTGATCCGGAATTTGCCTTTTTTGGTCCCATTGGTTTCGATCTCGGCTCTTTTATCGGTAATTTACTCCTCAATTTCTGTGCTCAGCATGGCCGTATCAGTGAAGCGTCAAAGCGTCGTGATATGCATACTTACTTGTTGCGCACCATAGATATCTGCCTGGGTGAATTTGACTATCAATGGCAGACGTTGTGCGAACAACATGGCACAGACACTACCTTACAGGCACCTGGTTATGCGGCATTGTTTCTGCGTGATGTATTACAAGACGCCATTGGGTATTGTGGCAGTGAGATGATCCGCCGCACCATAGGGCTTGCCCATGTCAGCGATTTGGATGAAATTGAAGATGAGCAGGCACGCCTGCGAGCGCAGCGCCTGACATTGGAGGTCGGTGAACAGCTGATCCTGAATGCCCGCAGCTGTCAAAGCAAAGACGCCTGCTATCAGTTGATCATCAGCGTCTTACAGTAATATCTGTAGCACATGGATCAACTCAGGCCAGGCTCAGAGTTGATCCATCTGCCCGTTACTATGTCTGGCTTGTGTTTTGCGCCGACGCAATATACTTATCGATCTGCGTTTCCAGGACATTTAACGGCACAGAGCCATGACGCAGGATCTGATGGTGGAACTCGCGAATATCAAAGGCATCCCCTAACGCCGCCTCGGCTTTCGCACGCAAACGTTTAATGGTCAACTCACCGACCTTGTATGACAATGCCTGACCTGGCCAGGATATGTAGCGATCCGTTTCTGTCTTCACATTGTGCAGCGACAAAGCCGTATTATCACGCATAAAGTTCATCGCCCGCTCCCGGCTCCAGCCAAACATGTGCATTCCGGTATCCACAACCAGGCGAGCTGCCCGCCACATTTCGTAGGTCAGGCGGCCAAAATTGCTGTACGGGTCCTGATAAAAGCCAGCTTCCAGACCCAGATATTCAGCATACAAGCCCCACCCCTCTCCAAATGCAGAGATATAGGAGTCGCGACGGTAATCAGGTAAATAGTCCAATTCCTGGTTCAGCGAAATTTGCAAATGATGTCCCGGCACCGCTTCGTGCAGTGTCAGGGCTTCAAGCACATATAAAGGACGCTTATCTAACGCATAGGTATTGACCCAGTAAAAACCTGCGTCAGTGTCCTTGCTTGCCCCCAGATATCGCCCAGTAGTGTACTTAGGTGCAATGGCATCCGGCACCGGCGCAACCCCATAAGGGCGACGCG
Source organism: Pseudoalteromonas sp. PPB1 (assembly GCF_015356275.1). Taxonomy (NCBI): domain Bacteria; kingdom Pseudomonadati; phylum Pseudomonadota; class Gammaproteobacteria; order Alteromonadales; family Pseudoalteromonadaceae; genus Pseudoalteromonas; species Pseudoalteromonas sp. PPB1. The sequence continues at coordinate 24,116 of NZ_JACEQV010000015.1, forward strand.
GTAGTGTATGGAATAACTTAGGCAACTGCGCATCCATTTTCTTGGCAATGAAAGCGGCTTCTTTAAGCAACTCTTCTGCACTGCTGGCGTAAAACTGCGGATCGGTTCTTAAGAACTGGACAAACTCGGCAAAGCTCCCGTCAAATTTGGTTTGCTTGATGATCTCCATCATTTCACTTTTGATCCGAGCCACTTCTTCCAGCCCCAACGCATGCACCTGTTCAGGTGTCATCTGTGTGGTCGTAAAGTGCGCGGTCCGATTACGGTAAAACTCAACGCCATTCGGGGTACTCGAGATACCAATGTCATCACGTGCACCTGGCCTGTACTGCTCGACAAAAAATGCCAGATACTCGCGATATGCCGGGATCACCTGTTGTGCGATCACTTTCTGTGCCTGCTTTTGTAAGCGCTCAAACTCGTCATCTGGTAGGCCGCTGCGATTATGCTTGAAAGGACGGAAGTAGGTTGACTCCGTCGCCTCATCGACAATAAAGGCCTCAATAGATGCCTCGTACCCGGCCAATACTGCTTTTGGCTGAGTCAGGCCTGTTTCAAGCCCCTTGCGCATCCAGGCAATATTTTCTGCAAAATAACGCGGCACTTCTGCCAGTTTACTCAGATACAGCGCATAATCATCGCGGGTTTTAAACTCTGTACCACCCAGTAGCCTCGGCAGACTGCTGTGAAAGCCGCTTTCAGACTTAAGTGGCATGTAGTGCGCATTGAAGCGATAGCGATCTACCTTGTCCTGGATCTGAGCACGCAGAATGATCAGGTTTATACGATTTTCTTCACTTAATTTTGTTTCATCCAGTGCGTCTATACGCTGCAAAAAGGCTACGCGCTCGGCATTTTTAGTGGCCAGATAGGCTGCACTCAAATCCGGCAGTAAAGTGCTTCCCTGTGCCTGCTTGTCATTGCGAAATACCATGACTTGCTGAGCTAAAGTCGTAAATTGCTGGTCAGCGCTGACCTGAGTTAGTTCACACCCTGCCAGGCCCAGTGCCAATGTCACTGCGCACAAAGAGCGGGATAGGGTTGTTTTCAGTGGGAAGCTCACGTAGATGTTCCTTTAACAATATTGTGAAATTTGCGCAACACATAAACATGCTCGAGATGGGCTTGCAACTTAATACGACCAGTGGCTACTTTGAGCCATCAATGCCCCTGCAACGCCCAGTCAAGGAGACAATAAAAAAGTGATTACTAATTCAACAACACCCATAAAAAGCAATAAATTTGTCTCATTACGCGGATTTTTGCTTTTCAAAACTCTACAGAGCGATTAATGTAGCCGCAACGAAGCTAGGTATCTCATAGGAACCGTTTCGAGTATTTCTGCCAAGTATTTAACAGCAACTGATTATTGTGGTAAGTAAAATGATGTTCCATGATCCCATGGCAATAGCACAAGAAAAAATGACCAAAGTTTGTCAGTTTCTGGAACAGAATCAGCTGCCGCCTACCCCCCTAAATTACCACATTGGCTATGTCTATATCAGCCAGACTCACCGCGAACTCAATGAACAACTGGATCGCGATATCCGAAACCGTGCCAACATCGACAGTATTTACATTGAGCAGCTCTACTACGAGCACCTGCAAAAAGAGCATCAAACTGAGGCAACGCTCATCCAGCAAGTTGGCGGCATGATCGATCACCTCAGCGACTCAGCGCAGCAGTCTCAGCAAAGCCTGATTGGATTTGCTAAACAGATCAGCCACTGTATCCACAATCTCGATGAGCATAACGTCGTTAAAACGCGGGCGGCCTTAACTGACTTCAGCGCCCACACAGAGCAACTGCTCAAACAGCATCAGCAGTTTAAAAACGCTCTGCGCAAAGCCCGGGAGCTACACGAAAAACAGCAACAACAATTGCTGACTCTGCGCAAGCAACGCATTTTAGACCCACAAACGGGTTTGTATAAACGCCACTATCTGGGCCATAAAACCCAACTATGGCTGACCCAGGATAAACCCGTTTTTGCCATTTCCATCTTAATCGAAAACCTCGACGACTTTAGTCAGGGGTTTGGCGAGCTGATCGGCGAAACTGTATTGCAGCGGGTCGCAAAAAGGATCAAAAAGTACGTACTCCACAGCGGCCTGCCGGGACGCACAGGCAGACAGGAATTCACCATTGTGCTGGCAGACTGTGATGCCGATACAGCCCAGGTCGTCGCGCAAAAAATTCGTCGTGGCGTGAGTCGCCTGAAATTTGTCAGTGCCAAAGGCGATGTCTCGTTTCCCGACATTGATTTGGCCATTGGCATTGCGCAACATCAACCCGAGCACGATTTCAATACCCTGGCCCAGCGTGCTGCCTTCGCTGCCAAAAAAGCCCAGTCGCTCGGTCAGCACTACTATGTCTCTGCCGCTACATAACATTTCCTCAGCTCATCCGGCTTCAGTGCAGCGGCCTGTTGATTAATCTGCTTAAATTGCTGACACCGATTGCGCTCACTGAGTGCTATCAAGTACACTATTAACACCCAGATCCGGCACAAATAACACACATGAAAGAAGCAAACCGCGACACCACACACTTTGGCTATCAAACAGTAGCAACGCAGGAAAAGGCCTCAATGGTGGCCGACGTTTTCCATTCTGTGGCTGCAAAATATGATGTGATGAATGACCTGATGTCATTCGGGATCCATCGCTTATGGAAGCGCCAGACCATTGCGTGTTCTGGTGTCAGACAAGGCCACAAAGTTCTGGATCTGGCCGGTGGTACCGGTGATCTGACAGCCAAATTCAGTGAATTGGTGGGTGAAACAGGTCAGGTGACCCTGGGCGACATCAATGACTCCATGCTACGTGTAGGCCGCGATAAACTGCGTGACTTGGGCCGGGTTGGGAATATCGAATATGTGCAGATGAATGCCGAAGCACTGCCCTTTCCGGACAATAGCCTGGATGTGATCACCATCGCCTTTGGACTGCGCAACGTCACAGACAAAGATAAGGCACTGCGTTCCATGTACCGAGTATTGAAGCCGGGTGGTCGTCTGTTGGTGCTGGAGTTCTCTAAAACAGACAACGAAGCGCTGTCGAAGCTCTACGATTTCTACTCATTCAATATCCTGCCAACTATGGGTAAATTGGTTGCCAACGACAGCGAATCCTATCGCTACCTGGCAGAGTCTATCCGTATGCACCCAGACCAGGAAACCCTGAAAACAATGATGGAAGAAGCAGGCTTTGAACAAGCGAGCTACCAGAACCTGACGGGCGGTATTGTGGCGCTTCATCGAGGCTTTAAATTTTAATTTCGAAGAAGCAAGGAAATTGTATGTGGATCACGCTGCTCACCGCCGTTGCAGAAAGCGCACTGGATCAGCTGCTGAACAAAGAACCTGCTTTAGCACTGCAGCTGGCTCCCACGCAGCACAAAACGCTGGCGATCACCTTAACCGATCTCGGCTTGTGCTGTGCGCTGCACTATGTGGGTGAACAGCAAGGGAAACCACATTGTTTTGTCTATGGAAACTACCAGGACAAAGCCGACTGCCACATCACGACCACCTTATCGACCTTAGGTGAAATCTCAGATCCCAGTCAGCTGACGCGTCTCATCCGTGAGGAAAAGCTGGATCTCGAAGGCGATTTACAACTGGCACAAAGCTACAGCAAAGCATTTTCCGGCCTCGATATTGACTGGGCAGAACACCTTTCACGTCATCTTGGCGATGCGCCGGCCCAACTGCTGGTCGAGCGCTGCAAGACAGCCACGCAACGTGGTGGCAGTCATCTCAAGACGCTACAACGGACCTTTACACAATTGTGCCAGGACGAGCTGAAAGTAGCCGTTCACCCGCTGGAAGTCCGCCAATTTAAATCCCATACGCGACAGTTGGCTCAACAACTGGCGGCGCTGGAACAACGTATCAACGCGTTAAGCGAATTATAAGGAGCTGGGTTTGTCCATCGCTCGTCTGTATCAAATCGGTAAAACTTTTCTTAATTACGGCCTGGACGACCTGCTTCCAAGGCACAAGCAACCCTGGTATGCCCGGGCGATTAGACGTAGTTTATTTTGGCTACCCAATCAGCACAGCGACAAACCCGTCGGTGCCCGCCTCAGACTGGCACTGCAAACATTAGGACCGGTATGGGTCAAGTTTGGCCAAATGCTGTCAACGCGTCGCGACTTACTGCCACCCGACATTGCCGAAGAACTCGCCCTGTTGCAGGACAAAGTTGCCCCTTTCCCTGGCGATCAGGCACAAGCACTGATAGAAAAAGCACTGGGCCTCAATAGTATCCACGATGGTTTTGTCGAATTTGAACAAACACCGCTGGCCTCGGCTTCTATCGCGCAAGTACATTGCGCCAAGCTAGTCGTTGAGGAAGAATTAAGAGAAGTGGTGGTCAAAGTGATCCGCCCGAATATTGAAAAACAAATCCTCGCGGACCTGTCTTTGATGGAGCGTTTTGCTCATCTGCTGGCCAGCCTAATCAGTGCCGGTCGCCGCCTGCGCCCGGTCGAAGTGGTCAGGGAATATCGAAAAACTCTGCTCGATGAACTCGACCTGATGCGTGAAGCCGCTAATGCCATCCAACTCAGACGTAACTTTGAAGGCTCAGCGTCACTTTATATTCCAGAAGTGTACAGTGATTATTCAAGACGCAATGTCCTGGTGATGGAACGCATTTACGGTATCCCTGTATCGGATACAGAAGCACTGCTGGCCCAGGGTACCAATATGAAGGTGCTGGCTGAGCGCGGGGTCGAAGTGTTTTTTACCCAGGTTTTCCGCGACAGCTTTTTTCATGCCGACATGCACCCGGGTAACATTTTTGTGTCACGCGAAGATCCGCATAACCCGAAATATATCGGCATTGATTGCGGTATCGTGGGCACCTTAAATCGTGAAGATAAACGCTACCTGGCAGAGAACTTCATTGCCTTTTTCAACCGCGACTATCGTCAGGTTGCACAGTTACACGTCGACTCAGGCTGGGTACCCCCCGACACCTGTGTTGAGGAGTTCGAGTTTGCCATTCGCACTGTGTGCGAACCAATCTTTAACAAACCACTGGCCGAAATTTCGTTCGGACATGTACTGGTTAACCTGTTCAATACCGCTCGACGTTTTAATATGGAAGTGCAGCCCCAACTGGTGTTGTTACAGAAAACCCTCTTATACGTTGAGGGTCTGGGCCGCCAGCTCTATCCACAGCTGGATTTATGGAAAACGGCCAAACCCTTTTTAGAAAAGTGGGTGCAGGATCAGGTCGGTCCTCTGGCAGTGGCCAAAAAACTCTACACCAACTTGCCATTTTGGGCTGAAAAAATGCCTGAGCTGCCAGATCTTATCTATCAGAATCTGAAGCGCAGCCAGCGTCAAAGTGCACCCATTGTGCAACAAAACCACACAGACACCCGTGCATTGCTACTTGGCCTTGCCGCAGCAGCGCTCACCATTGTGGCTGGTTTGTGCTTTGTTGATGAGCGTCAGCTCGCAAGCGGAATCTGCGCTACACTGGCAATTGCAATATTTATTAAAGCATGGCGCAAAACAGGGTGATATTTTACACACTCGGCGTATAATCTTTCTTAATTCAATAACACATTAAATGGAGTAGACATGGGTTTTGGTGGTATCAGTATTTGGCAGTTGCTTATCATTCTGGCCATTATCGTGCTTTTGTTTGGGACGAAAAAACTGCGTGGCATTGGTAGTGATTTGGGCAATGCGGTAAAAGGCTTTAAAAATGCAGTGTCTGAAGACGAAGAAGAAAAAAAGTCAGAAAAAACGGATAGCAAAGAACAGCTGACCGATCAGGCTGCACAGGCTAAAACAACCAGCGAAAAAGAAAAAGACAAGGTGTGATCTGACATGGGGATGTGGGAACTCGTCGTAGTGTTGATCGTTGGCCTGGTTGTGCTCGGGCCAGAACGCCTGCCTGTTGCGATCAGAACGGTCAGCCGCTGGATCAACACAGTCAAATCTGTTGCCAATTCCGTCAAGGCGGAAGTAAGCGAAGAGCTGAGAGTACACGAGTTGCATAGCAACCTGAAAAAAGCCGAAGAACAGGGCCTGGACAATATTTCCCCAGGTCTCAAACAATCGGTTGAGGAGTTGCAGCGTGCGGCAGAGTCAGTACGCCACAGCTACAGCAAGTCTCCAGATCCGTCGAAAAACGACAAAGATCCGTCCTCTCAAAACTAACCGTTTACGAGTTTTTGCATGTCAGATATGACAAATAGTGGCTTTATTGGCCACCTTATTGAGCTTCGAAACCGTCTAATTAAGGCGCTACTAAGCATCCTGATCATTTTTATTTCTTTGGTTTATTTTGCCAACGATATATATGCATTTGTGGCAGCCCCACTGGTTGAGAGCCTACCCGCAAACAGCACTATGATAGCCACAGATGTCACGGCCCCTTTCTTTGCCCCCTTTAAACTGACCCTGTTTGTATCACTGTTTCTGGCAGTGCCTATGATACTGCATCAAATCTGGGGATTTCTGGCACCCGGCCTGTATCAGCATGAAAAACGCATGCTGATACCCATTCTGCTGTCCAGTATCCTGCTGTTTTACGCCGGTATTGCATTTTGTTATTTTGTCGTGATGCCCATTATTCTCGGCTTCTTTACCGCCGTGGGTCCCGACATGATGACCCTCTCTCCGGATATCAGCAGCTATCTTGGCTTCATTTTGAAGTTGTTCTTTGCATTCGGCGTTGCATTTGAAATACCCGTGGCCATTATGCTGTTGTGCTGGAGCGGTGTCACGACCACACAAAGCCTGGCACAAAAACGGCCCTATATCATAGTCGGCGTGTTTGTCGTCGCGATGTTTTTAACGCCTCCCGATGTGTTATCGCAAACACTACTCGCCGTTCCGATGGCACTGCTGTTTGAATTGGGGTTATTGTTGGCCAGGCTGTACAGCAAAAAGCCCGTCGCTGAGGAAGAAAGCCATGAATAAAATCACATTTTTGCTGATCGGTGCAGTGATATTTACCGCTGTGCTTGGCATACAACCAGCTCAGGCCAAAGGTAAATTACCGCATAAATTGCAAGCATGTAGTCAGCAGCAATCCGACGACAAGCGCTTAGCCTGTTACGATCAACTGGCCGCTGACTATGCCAGTAAGCCACACCCGGTACGCTCTAAGCCGCCAGCAACGAATGCCAAGTCTTTTGGCCTGGAACACAAACAGGACAGCCAACAGACAGTCAACGCAACTGTGGTGGAGGTGAGCAAATCCGCCAATGGATTACGCCGGTTTACGCTCGATAACCAGCAACGCTGGCAGCAGATCGGCACACAAGCCTTCTTTGCAAAAGAAGGGGACACAGTGACCATTCGTCGTGGCTCATTCAATTCTTTCATCATGCAAAAAGATGGCTCTAACCGCTCAATAAAAGTGAGAAGGGTAGATTAAATGGCGACCTTTATTGATGCTGGCGTCAACCTGACCAGTACACAATTTGATACCGATCGCACAGCCATCCTGACCCGGGCGGCGGATCAGGGCGTAGAATCTATGTTGCTGATTGGATGTGACTTACTCACCAGTGAGCAAAGTCTGGCGCTGGCACAAGAATATAACCAGTATGCGACCGCAGGTGTGCACCCTCATGATGCCAAAGACGTGCCGGACGATTTCATCGCCCAGTTGCGCCACCTGGCAGCCCAAGATCACGTAGTCGCTATTGGCGAGTGTGGGCTCGACTTCAATCGTGACTACTCACCGCGCCCGGTGCAGCAACTGATCTGCGGTGTGCAACTGGAGCTGGCTCAGACACTCGACATGCCGGTGTATCTGCATGAACGCGAGGCATTTGATACGCTCAGTGCCATGCTGAACGAATTTTCCCTGCGCGGTGTACTACATTGCTTTACTGGTGATAGGCACGCTTTGCGCCATTATCTGGATTATGGCCTGATGATTGGCCTGACTGGCTGGCTGTGCGATGAGCGCCGGGGTGAAACCTTACGGGAGTTAGTGCGTTATATTCCAGAAGATCGGATCCTGCTGGAGACCGATGCGCCCTTCTTACTTCCCAGAACACTCAAACCGAAACCGAAATCCCGTCGTAATGAGCCGGCTTACCTGCCAGAGATTGCACATCATGTTGCGGCGCTCAAAGGCATTTCCCTGACGCAACTGGCCCAGCAAACCACGGAGAATTTCAAAACCTTGTTCCAGATATCAGGGAACAATGCCTGATGGTGTGGCGCTGGCTGCTACTTTTGCTGTGCTTATCCGGTGCTGCTCAGGCACTGGAGGTATCTGCTGAATTTAAGCAACACCAGGCATTGTCCTATCAGTATGCTTTCAGCCAGGCCGACACCATTCAAACATTACTGGCCAGTGATCCACACTGGCAACCAGGTCAGCGCCAGCCGTTAAAACCGCCCGCAAATACCCAAGCCTGGATCCGCGTATCTTTACACAACCCGGGCCCCATTGAGGTGCCCCTGCTACTGAGTATAGATAACAACTTACTGGATAAAATCACCGCCTACATCCGCCATGATGATGCCTCTTTTCTGACTCTGGCGTTGGGTGACGCGCTGCCACTAATGCAGCGCCCCATTAAACACGAAGCCCAGCTCATTCCGTTAGAGCTGCCGGCACAGAGTCACAGTCAGGTCTACTTGCAGCTCAGCCATCATGGTACGCTGAATGTCCCCTTGAGCCTCTGGCACCCAATAGAGTACCTCAAGTACAAGAGCAAGTTTAATCTGGTCTACGGGATACTGGCCGGATTTATACTGGCCATGATCGCCATTAACTTTACCCTGTATAGTTTTACTCGCCGGCGCTATTTTTTACATGGCACACTCATTATCGGCCTCTTCTGGCTGCTCATAGTGCACCTATATGGTTTTGGCTACCGTTATCTGTATGGTTCACACGTCTGGTTGCAGCAATATGGTCAAAGCCTGCTGGTGATGTTCTCCACACTGACCCTGATCCCCATTCAACGCAGCAAAGCACTGCCCAACCTGCTGCCAATAAAATATGACCGCAAGCTCACGCAACTGCTGATACTGGGTCTGATCTTAACCTTACTAAGCCAGCTCCTGCCGCTGACACAAGCCACCTTTGCAGCCTATGGCATGGCACTCACACTCGTATTAGGATATATCGCCTGCACCCTGCGCAGCCGTTACCGTCGCACCACCAAAATCACGGCCCTACTGATCTACATTATTATGTTAATCACCCTCAGCTATCAGTTTGGTTTTGAATTGGGTTTATTTGGTGGCGCTCAATTGGACCGCCCGGTGACTTATATCTGTTACTTGATCCTGAGCCTCTATATCAGCTTTGTGCTGACTCGGCAGTTCATACTTGAACGTGAAAAGCACATCAAGACACAGCAACATAAGCTCGCCCGTACTCAGGCAGAAGACGCCCTGCTCAAAGAAAAACTGAAACTCCAGGAACAGGCACAGGAAGAGCTGGAAAACAGCATTGATGAACGCACTTTTGAACTTCAGGTGACGCTGAGAGAGCTGGAAGAGAAAAACCATGAGCTGGAAAAGCTCAACATGGAAGACCCCATGACCAAAGTAAAGAACCGTCGTTACTTTGATAAGCGTCTGATGATGGAAGTCCGCCGTTCACGTCGGGAACAAACGACGTTGAGTCTGATCATTCTGGATATTGATTTCTTCAAAAAAGTAAACGATAACTACGGTCATCTTGCCGGGGATCACACCATTTGTGCGTTCGCGCGGCTCATAGAGAAACACCTGAAAAGACCCCATGATGAAGTATTTCGCTATGGCGGTGAAGAATTTGTGATCCTGCTGCCCAACACCTCACAGGAAGGCGCGTTGGAGCTGGCCGAGCAGATCCGCCAGGCCACTGAAGCCCATGAGCTGAAAGTCGCCGGTCACCATATTAAATTTACCACCAGTGCCGGGGTTTACAGTGCCATCGCACAGAACACCAACAACCCCACACTATTTACCGATTTGGCTGATAAAGGCTTGTACATGGCCAAACAACAAGGCCGCAATCGGATCTGTATTTACCAACCTAAGCAGGAGACTTAACGTGGCTCAGTCAGGACTGGATCTTTTTCCCTATACGCGTATGCGCCGTATGCGCAAAGACGACTTTTCCCGCCGTATGATGTGTGAAAACACGCTCACGGTAAACGATCTGATCTATCCGGTGTTCGTCCTGGAAGGCAAGAACCGTAAAGAAGCGATCCCTTCTATGCCCGGCATTGAGCGTCTGTCGATCGACCTACTGGTAGAAGAAGCCAAAGAACTGGTGGCGCTGGGTGTACCGGCTGTCGCCATTTTCCCGGTTACCCCTGGCGACAAAAAATCCTTACATGCGGAAGAAGCTTATAATCCTGAAGGGCTGGCACAACGCACCGTACGCGCACTTAAGAGCGAGTGTCCGGAGCTGGGAGTGATCACCGATGTAGCACTGGACCCATTCACTACACATGGCCAGGACGGCATCATAGACGAAGCGGGTTACGTGATAAACGATATCACCACTGAGGTACTCGTCAAGCAGGCATTGTCTCATGCAGAGGCTGGTGCTGATATTGTCGCCCCCTCAGATATGATGGATGGTCGTATTGGTGCTATCCGTGATGCGCTCGAGGAAGTCGGACACATTCATACCCGCATCATGGCCTATTCTGCTAAGTATGCATCCAGCTATTACGGCCCGTTCCGCGATGCAGTTGGCTCAGCAGGCAACCTCAAAGGGGCGGATAAGAAGACCTATCAGATGGATCCGGCTAATTCTGATGAGGCGTTACGTGAAGTCGCATTAGACCTTCAGGAAGGTGCTGACATGGTGATGGTTAAGCCAGGCATGCCATATCTGGATGTGGTACGCCGAGTAAAAGACGAATTCGGTGTCCCAACATTTGCTTATCAGGTGAGTGGTGAATATGCCATGCACAAAGCGGCTATCGACAATGGCTGGCTGGCAGAAAAACCAACCATTATGGAGTCATTACTCGCTTTTAAACGTGCCGGTGCCGATGGCATTCTCACCTACTTTGCAAAGCAAGCCGCTATCTGGTTGAATGATAAATAAATAATAGGTGATTATTAAAAAAGGAGCAATAAATTGCTCCTTTTTTGCATTTTTACGATTAACATTGTGTCATTTTTGTGTAACATAGCCCCCGTAAGCTTATGTACCCATTTGGGTTTAAACTACACACGGGAAAAACCATGATAAAAACAAAATTCACTCCACTGGCACTTCTTGTGGCCGCAGCAACTGCCCCTGTGCAGGCTCAGGTCATCATGTCAGAGTACATTGAAGGTAGCTCGAACAATAAAGCAGTAGAGCTTTTCAATACTTCAGAAAACGCAATATCACTGGACGGATATACGCTCAGCTATTATTCAAATGGCAACACAGATCCATCAAATACCATTGAGCTTAGCGGTGAAATCGCAGCAGGTGGTACTTATGTCATTGCAAACAGTAGCGCCGTTGATGCCGTCCTAAGTGCTGCACAGCTAACAATAGGTGGCAGCTGGTACAATGGCGACGATGCGATTGTATTACGTAACGGTGATACGGTACTGGACAGCTTTGGCCAGGTTGGCTTTGACCCAGGCAGTAACTGGGAAAATAATGGTGTTGCAACAAAAGACAAAACACTACGTCGCAACCTGGAAGTGACAACCGGTCGCACAACCTTTGACGCGGCATTCGATCCAAGTGCCGAGTGGATACAGTTCGATAAAGATGATTTTTCTGGCCTAGGTAGCCATAGCGGCGATACCGGCGGTGGAGATGACGGTGGCGACGATGGTGACACGCCAGAGCCATTAGTGTGTGGAGAAGCCGCCACAGCCATTAATGCTATTCAGGGTAATGCAGACGAAAGCCCGCTTAAAGATCAAATTGTGACCATTGAAGCTGTGGTCACAGCAGACCTGCAAGAAGACAACCAGCTGAAAGGCTTCTTTGTTCAGTCACTGGCTAATGACATGGACGAAGACAGCATGACCTCAGAAGGTCTATTTGTATACTATAAAGATGTCGACGTAAACGTTGGTGACCAGGTACGTGTTAAGGGTACGGTTCAAGAGTTTTACAATGCTACTCAGCTGGGCAATGTCACTCAACTAGAAATCTGTGGCAGCGCAGAAGTTCAGGCGCAGGTGCTAACCCTGCCCGTCTCTGAGGTAAGCGACCTGGAGGCCGTAGAAGGCATGTTAGTTAACCTGTCCAATGACATGGTTGTGGCAGATACTTATAACTTAGGTCGTTATGGTGAAGTTGGCTTGGCAACAGAACGCCTTTACCAGGGTACACAATTAGCGATGCCTGGTGATGAAGCCAATGCACTGGAAGCAGAAAACAAGAAGAAGTTCCTGCTGATGGATGATGGTTCGACCGTTCAGAACCCAGAAGTGATCCCATATCCAAGTACCGGCCTGGATGCTTACAAAACCATCCGTCTGGGTGACACGGTGTCTAATGTGCAAGGGGTTATTGCTTACAGCTTTGGCCAATACCGCCTAAACCCAACCACAGCCCCGACTTTCAACAACACCAATGAACGTGCTGAAGCTCCAGAGCTTGAAGGTGAAGGTGATCTGCGTATCGCCAGCTTCAACGTCCTGAACTATTTCAATGGCGACGGCCAGGGTGCAGGATTCCCAACACCACGTGGTGCAGACACAGCAGAAGAGCTGGTCCGTCAGGAAGCAAAACTGGTATCCGCTATCACTGCGCTGGATGCCGATGTTATTGGTCTGATGGAGATCGAAAACGACGGATTTGGTGAGCACAGTGCCATTGCTGATTTAGTGAGAGCGATTAATGCTGAGTCTAATTACACCTATGCATTTGTCGACTTCAACACCGACACGATTGGTGGTGACGATATCACAACAGGCATTATCTACCGTACCGACACAGTAGAAGAAGCGGGTGCTGCTAGCTTCACAACTGCTGTGCCGTTTGATTACAGCAACCGTCCACCTACGGCGCAAAGCTTCCGTAAGCTGGACAATAATGAAGAGTTTACCGTTGCCGTTGCTCACCTCAAATCGAAAGGTTGTGGCAGCGCAGAAGGTGATAACGCTGATCAGGGCGATGGTCAGGGCTGTTGGAATGTCATCCGTACTGAAGGCGCAAACGCGTTCGCAGACTGGCTGGCGACCAACCCAACGGGTAACGACGATGAAGACGTTATCCTAGTAGGTGATATGAACGCCTATGCAATGGAAGACCCGATGCGTGCCTTCGCGGATAAAGGTCTGAGCAATGTTATGACTCATGTGGACGGTAACACACAGAGCTACTCTTATACCTTCTCAGGACGCCTGGGTAGCCTGGACCATGCCGTGGCATCACCTTCACTGTTAGCTAAGGTCACAGATGCGACAGACTGGCACATCAATGCTGATGAACCACGTATGCTGGATTACAACACTGAATATAGAACGGATGCACAAATTGCCGCGCTATACGCACCACATGCCTACCGTGCATCTGACCACGATCCAGTGATTGTAGAGATTAAAACAGAAGCCGCCGCGCCGCCCGTTGATCCACGCCCAGTGATTGCAGCTGGTCAAAGCTTCGACGTAGCAGAAAACACACCGATAAACACTGCTATTGGTATGCTTGAATTCTCAGATGCAGATGCTGACGAGACGCCGGTAGAGCGCTTTATTGTAACTGGTACAAACGTCATTTCGGTCAATGAATCTGGTCAGGTTGTTGTTGCCGGCGAACTGGATTATGAATTCGATAACCGAATCGAGTTCATGGTTCAGGCACAAGACAGTGCTGGTAACCTGTCAGAGCAAGTACAGGTTGTTGTCAACGTTAAAGATATCAAACAAGGTGATGACAATGACGGCGATGATGACTCAGGCAGCCTGGGCTGGTTAGCACTGTTTGCGGCACCTCTGGCGCTGCTGCGTCGTCGCACAAAATAAATGTGAGTGTGATGGCTGAAGCATGTAAAAGTGCTTGAGCCATACCTGCATTAAAGAAGATAAAAAAATGCGCCTTACGGCGCATTTTTATTTACTCTCAGTTTTTAAATCAATTCACTTGGTGAAGCGAAGTGAATTGATAGCTCATCAAGCCTTCACTTGATGTTTTCTCCCCGATATAGGTACCGACAGTACCTGAGCTGCTTTTTGCAGATCAGCATCATCAATAGACCAATAAGGAAAGGACAATCTTCGGTTGTTATGAAGGACAACCTTTAAACATTGCAATGGACCCAGCTTTTGTAGCTCCAGTGACGCTATTTCGTCTGCGTGCACATATCGTGTTTTCACCCATGTGCGATAACAAATTCCTGCTTTATCAATATGTACAAAGCGCTTGTCGGTCAGTGTCATCAGCACAATCAAAGCGACACCCGACAGGGATACAACCACCAGTGACGATGCTACGCCGTGAAGCGCCACCAAGTTCATCATCACATAACACAGCGAAATACCACACACTGTGGCTAAAATGGCAAACCAGCTGATATCCAAATCTATGGTTCTCATGAGTACCTCCCAATTTTACTCAATCACAAACAGAATCGACTGACTCTGGACACTAATGATAAAGTTGCAAAGTCCCTAAATCAAGTCCGTTTATGTGATTTTTAGCAATAGTTGGTCTACCCTGACTGGCGGGAAAAAGTGGCATGATTCTATTTATATTTTTGTTTCATAGGATGAATGAACTACCGAATTGTGCAACATAGCAGAAAATTCAGGCATTAAAAAAGGCCGCGAATGCGGCCTTTTTTCAGAAATCAGTCAACTAATTACTTAGCTGCTTTTTTCTCTTTCTCAGCTGCGATTACTGCGTCAGCAACATTTGCCGGGCAAGGTGCATAGTGAGAGAATTCCATTGAGAACTGACCACGACCAGACGTGATAGTACGCAGGTGACCGATGTATCCGAACATTTCAGATAGCGGTACTTCACCCTTGATACGAACGCCAGTTGCGCCAGCTTCTTGGTCTTTGATCATACCACGACGACGGTTAAGGTCACCGATTACGTCACCTACGTTGTCTTCTGGTGTGAACACGTCAACCTTCATCACAGGCTCAAGAAGTTGAGGACCTGCTTTAGGGATTGACTGACGGAATGCGCCTTTAGCTGCGATTTCGAAAGCGATAGCTGATGAGTCAACTGCGTGGAAACCACCGTCGAACAGCTCAACTTCAACGTCTAGTACTGGGAAGCCAGCTAGAACACCTTCGTCCATCATCATCTTGAAGCCTTTCTCAACTGCTGGCCAGAATTCCTTAGGAACGTTACCACCAACAACTGAAGATGAGAAAGTGTAGCCAGAGTTAGGCTCACCAGGCTTAATACGGTAGTCGATCTTACCGAATTGACCAGAACCACCAGACTGTTTCTTGTGCGTGTAGCTATCTTCAACTTCTTGCGTGATAGTTTCACGGTAAGCAACCTGAGGCTGACCAACAACAAGTTCAACACCGTAAGTACGCTTAAGGATGTCAACTTTGATGTCCAGGTGAAGTTCACCCATACCTTTAAGGATGGTTTCGCCTGAATCTTCGTCAGTTTCAACCTGGAATGAAGGATCTTCTGCAACCATCTTACCGATCGCGATACCCATCTTCTCGTTACCACCTTTATCTTTAGGTGCTACCGCGATAGAGATTACCGGCTCAGGGAAGATCATCGCTTCAAGTGTACATTCGTGCTTAGGATCACATAGTGTGTGACCAGTCTGAACGTTCTTCATACCAACAACCGCGATGATGTCACCCGCTTGTGCTTCAGTCAGTTCGTTACGCTCGTCTGCTTGCATCTCAACCATACGGCCGATACGCTCTGTTTTACCAGTTGCAGAGTTAAGTACTGTGTCACCTTTTTTCATGCGACCAGAGTAGATACGGATAAAGGTCAGGGCACCGAAACGGTCATCCATGATCTTAAACGCAAGCGCTTTAAGCGGCTGCTCAGCGTCAACAGTTGCAACTTCACCAGTAGGCTCACCAGTGTCTTTGTCTGTAAGCGGCTGAGGATCAACTTCTGTAGGTGCAGGTAGGTAGTCTACAACTGCATCTAGTACTAGTTGCATACCTTTGTTTTTGAATGCAGAACCACAGAAAGTTGGGAAGAAAGCAAGGTCACGTGTACCTTTACGGATACATGCTTTGATTTGCTCAAGAGAAGGCATTTCACCTTCCATGTATGCTTCCATCAGGTCGTCGTCTTGCTCAACCGCAGTTTCGATCAGCATTTCATGGTATTCTTCAACTTTGTCAACCATGTCTGCAGGAACGTCTTGGATCTCGTAGTTTTCAGGAAGACCAGTCTCATCCCAAACGTACGCTTTCTTCTCAAGTACGTCTACAACACCACAGAACTCGTCTTCGATACCGATAGGCAGCGTCATAACAAGTGGGTTAGCAGCAAGTACGTTTTGAACCTGATCTACTACGCGGTAGAAGTCAGCACCCATACGGTCAAGCTTGTTTACGAAGATACAACGTGCAACTTCTGATTCGTTCGCGTAACGCCAGTTAGTTTCTGACTGAGGCTCAACACCGCCAGATCCACAGAATACACCGATACCACCGTCAAGTACTTTCAGTGAACGATATACTTCAACTGTGAAGTCAACGTGTCCAGGAGTGTCGATAACGTTTAAGCGGTGGCCTTTCCACTCACAAGTTACCGCAGCTGACTGGATTGTAATACCACGCTCAGCTTCCTGCTCCATGAAGTCAGTTGTAGACTCACCGTCGTGTACTTCACCGGTTTTATGAATTTTACCAGTAAGCTTTAGTATACGCTCAGTGGTGGTAGTTTTACCCGCATCAACGTGCGCGAAAATACCAATGTTTCTGTACTTTGATAAATCTGCCATTGTTTTGCTCTATTTAAAGTAGAAAAATTATTCGGCGGGAGTATATCACCTCTTTAGGCGAACATCATCCTTCAAGTCGTCTAAAATGCAATCAATTTGAGAAAAAAGTGGTTTCCAATGGAATGTATTTTGCTTATATGGCTTTTATGCGTTCTAAAACACCGTCAGATAAAGGCTGTCCCCATTTTGTTCAATGACCAAAGTGTCATGAACAGGCCAAATAAGCGGTCATTTTAATGATCTAAATGACCACTTATTACTACTCAGACTTACCTAAAACAGGGGCTTTGACGATGATCTCGCCCCTGAGCATAACGCCTCCTTTAAGCCCGTTAAAACCAGATAAACAAACCCAGGATCAGCCCAACCCCCAATAAAGGCACTAAGACAGTCAACACTGCCAACGGCCAGTACGCATCCTGATGCTTCTCGCCACAGATCGCCCGCACTGTGGTCACGACATAACCATTGTGCGGCAAAGTGTCGAGCGCGCCTGAGCTGATCGCCACCACCCGGTGAAGCTGACTGGCATCCACGCCTAAGTCGAGATAATGTGGCGCCACCAATGGCAGGGCAATGGCCTGTCCACCCGATGCCGACCCTGTCAGTGCAGCAATCACGCTGACCGCAATCGCGGCGCCGAGCAGTTCGTTGCCGGGAATACTGGTCATCAGGGCAACGGCCTCATTAAAGGCCGGCGTGCCTTTGGCAACCGCACCAAAACCAACCACCGCAGCCGTGTTTCCGATCGCCACCAATGCCCCTGTGGTGCCTAAGTTCACCGCCTGAGATAAATTATGAAAGTGCTTGAAGTTAATCGCTAATATCGTCAGCACTCCACCCAGTAATGCGACGATCAGCGCGTTTTGCTGGAGTGTGCTATGCAGAGTAAATGACAAAATCAACACGACCAGCAAGGGCAATAAACCCGTGATCGGGTGCGGTAAGTTGCGCTGGATCTGTTCCGGGTCATTGTCCCGCGCGACAAAACATTCGCCATTGGCCACCGCCCGGCGGATCATCCAGCTTAAGAGTACATACCCTAATCCCGCCATAAAAATAGCTACCACGAGGCTTTCCTGCCAGGCAGCATAAGGCGAAGTCCCCAGATATTTGATTGGGATCCAGTTCTGAATTTCGGGCGACCCCGCAGAGGTCATGGTAAAGGTCACGGAACCAAATGCCAGCACCGCCGGGATAAAGCGTCGGGGTAAATTGGCATCCTTAAACAGACTGAGCGCCATCGGATAGACAGAAAAGGCCACAATAAACACGCTGACGCCGCCATAGGTCAATAAGGCACAGGCCAATACCACAGCTAACACCGCGTATTTCATGCCGATTTTGCCAATCACATAATGGGCAATGGCATCCGCAGCCCCGCTGTCTTCCATAAATTTGCCAAACAGGGAGCCCAGCAAGAACATTAAAAACCAGGCTTGCAAAAACCCGGCAAATCCGGCCATATAGAGAGACACAAAGGGTTGGCCTGCGGTGGCATTAAAAATAGCAATGTCACTGGTCAGGGCCACGATTAATGCGCACAGAGGCGCAGCGATAAACAAATTGACCCCTCGCAGGGTCAGGCCAATCAGTAACGCCAATGCGCCGATTAAGCCAAGTAAACTCAGCATACATGTCCTGTTGATTTTTTGTTATTTAAGGTTAGTTATACGGCAATTTGGCACTGGGATCGAGCACCCCAAGCAGATCCTCACTGAGGGGCATCACCGACTATCGAATAAGTATAAAGGGAGCACACTATGGCTAAAAAGATCACTTCTCTGGGAACACTCTTTGCTCTGGCGCTGACCACCAGTGCCTGTGCACAAGCGACGGAACGCGCAACCTGGCTGTGGAAAAAAGGCGGAGATCCGCTGGGGGCATCCGCCATGATCACCAGCCAGTCGACGCAGCAGACGCTGATCGATTTGCTGCAACAGCAACATATCACTGCCGTCTATGGCTCCTACGGACAATATACACAAACGCAGCCTCAGGCCGTCGCACAGTGGAACCAGGCACTGGCTGCGCATGGAATTCAGTCACATTACCTGATGGCGCAAAATACCTGGGTTTTCGCGCAAAATCACAGCAAAATGCTCAACAAATTACAAGCTCGTCTTATCGATTATCAGCGCAATGCTGCGCCTGATGCTGAATTTACTGCACTGCATCTGGATATTGAGCCTCATGCACTGGCTGAATGGAAGCAAGGCACACCCCAGTCTCGTCAGGCGTTGTTGTGGCAGCTCATTGATACATTCAGAGCCATCAGAGCTTTGCTGGATGATCAGGGTATGGCGCAATTAAAGCTGTATGCCGATATTCCCACCTGGTATGACAGCTCGGCTAAAATTGGCTGGGCCGATCAGGGGACGGCCTTTTTCGCAGCACTGGAGGAGGTGCTGGATGGGGTTTCGATCATGGCTTACGAGCGGGATAACAGCGCGTCCATTTTAAATGCCACTGTTGATGAACGGGCACTGGTCTCCCCCACGTTTTCGGTGAGACTCGGCGTAGATGTCAGCAATACCTGGCAGGATCCTGCCCATTTACACCGGGTCATTGGCGAACTGGAAGCCACGCAGCAGCGCGTCGATATTCACGATGCGACCGACTACTATTACTGGCTGCAAGCACACTAAGCACGCGTCTTTACTCACCCTGATGCTCGCATGTCAGTGTTACCCGCACGTGCGACGTCATGGTGTGTGCCTGCTCTTTGCAATGATAACCCTGTCTTTGAGTAAAGCGGTGCAGCTCCTGCTCATCATCGCGCTGATCCGCATCATTCCAGTTCGCCTCGTAGGTTACCGAAAATGACGTTGGGCTGAGCGTGGTAAACTGAAAGTTATCGTTCACCAAACAAAGGCCCGGTCGCGCCTCACGAGTGCAGGCCTGTATAGGGATCACCGAGCCGGATTCTGGGGTCGTAGAAACGATTAACAATTCAAAAATGTTCAGGTCAAATGAAGTCAACTCCTGAAATGTCACATCCGTTTCCAGCAGCATACGAGTTGTATTGAAACTCGGCCAGCACCCCTCAAGCACATTTTGACAGGGCAGAACATCCGCTTTGTCTGACACGCCGACCGCCTCTCGTGGCATCGCCCATTCCAGATCACGGACCATTTGCCGCACAAAGCGTGAGTCATCACATTGCTGATCCTTGCACTGTGCCCAAAAGCGAAGACGTATCATTTGCCCTGAATGTGGTACAGGCAATGTCTCCAGATAAATTGTGTGGCCCTGAGAGGCAAATGAAAATAACTGGGTGTTGATATCAAAAGAGTCCAGAGCATATGCAGGCAGGCTGAGTGCGGCTACTGCTGCAACTGGCAAAAAACAGGGGGTCATCATAAATTCCTTTTTGCAATTCAAGCAAACCCAGAATAACAACTTACTTGTTTACAGAATAGATACTCCCCATGCATAAATTCATAAAATAGCACCGTACTACAATACACAACACACCAAAAAACATAAATGAGAATTATTTTCAAAAAGCAATTGACAGGCACAGAGATCTAATTGATAATCACTCTCAACAAAGTGACTTGACGGTTCATTTTGTTACTCTAATTGTTTCTCGACCCTGAAACGCGTGTCGCGCACGATAACAGCATTGGTTGTTAATGAGTTACATTGACGCCCCTTGGTGTAACTCAACAACCACCTTCTATTTTACTTGCTACATTGCTCATATCGGTGACGGTAGATATGATCCCAAAAAGCCCTCCTCAGGGCTTTTTTCATTTCTGAACGAAGGCAGACTCCCTTTCGTATTCTCCCTGACAACTAAGTGCCAGCCACATCATCAAAAACGCCTGTGTAATGCCCAGCACAACATCAACGGATACAACTGCAAGAAGGAAGAGAAAAACCAAATGAGAACTATTTTCAAAAAGGCATTGACAGGCACAAAGATCTAATTGATAATCACTCTCAACAAAGCGAGATTGACGGCTCACTTTGTCGAAGTACGTAATTTGTTTCTCGACCCTGAAACACGTGATGCGCACGTAAACAGCACAGGTTGCAGGTGCTATGTATTAACGCCCCTTAATGCAGGATGCTTGCAACCAACTTACTATTTTACTTGCTACATTGCTCATATCGGTGACGGTAGATATGAACATAAAAAGCCCTGCTCGGGGCTTTTTTTATGCCTAAAATTTACTGCCTGATGATCCAACCACAAAAACGCAAATGAGAATTAATTTCAAATAGGTATTGACTCCTGGAAAGGCCTAATTGATAATCATTATCAACAAGACGAGATTGACGGCTCAATTTGTTGATGTTTTAACTTGTTTTCGACCCAGAATAAGTACGTGTTGCTCACGCAAAAAAGCTTAGGTTGCAGGTGTAAAGTACCGACGCCCCTCGGTGTGGCTCACAGGCAACCAACTTACTATTTTACTTGCTACATTGCTCATATCGGTGACGGTAGATATGAAATCAAAAAGCCCTCCTCAGGGCTTTTTTTATGTCCGGAATTTACCTGCCTAACACAGAAAAACCTAAATGAGAATTAATTTCAAATAGGTGTTGACACCGAATCAAATCTAACTGATAATCATTATCAACAAAGCGAGGTTGACGGCTCAATTTGTTGTAGTACTCAGTTTGTTTCTCGACTCAGAAGTACGTGTTGCTTACGCAAAAAGCTCTGGTTGCAGGTGAAAAACATTAACGCCCCTTGATGTGGCTCACAGGCAACCAACTCACATTTTACTTGCTACATTGCTCATATCGGTGACGGTAGATATGAAATCAAAAAGCCCTGCCCCGGGCTTTTTTTATGCCTGATTTTTGCTTCAAGCCCACAGATTAACGACGGTTTTTACGCGCACGAGCGCGGCGCTGACGCTTTTCTTCTTCTTTGGCTGCTTTCTTCGCCTCTGCGGCCAAACGCAACTGGGCCACCATTTCTTCTTCCTCATCCCGCATTTGTGGTGTTTCCATGGTGATACGGCCAATGACGGCATCGCGCAGTTCGTTGATCAGGATCTCCGACATTTTGTGCGTATCGACCTGATTGCCACCGCGAATACAGCCACGCTTACGTCCGGCCATTTCAATAAAAGTCCAGTCGCACTCGGGCAGCTCGTCAATTTTATAGCGTGCCTGCAACAGTTGAGGGTAGGCCTGTAACAGATACTCAGCGGTATAACTGGCCACTTCCTCATAATTGATTGCAGTATCACGAATGGCGCCGGTGGCAGCCAGACGATATCCCGAGTTTTCGTTTTCTACTTTAGGCCACAACATGCCCGGGGTGTCATACAACATAATGCCGTCTTCCAGCTTAATACGCTGTTGGGCCTTAGTGACCGCCGGTTCGTTACCCGTTTTAGCCACAATTCGTCCGGCCAAAATGTTAATTAAGGTAGATTTACCGACATTGGGGATCCCCATAATCATGGCCTTTAGCTGCTTATCCTGACCCACTTTTTGCGGTGCCAGCTTCTTACACAAGGCATTGATCCGCTGTACCTCGTTGCCCTTGTCATGGCCAAATGCGAGGGTTTTGACGCCATCTTCGCGCTCAAAGTAGTCCATCCAGGCCTGAGTCTGCTCAGGGTCGGCCAGGTCAGCCTTGTTCAGAATTTTGATGACCGGCTTGTCGCCGCGCAACTGCGCCACCATGGGGTTTTCACTGCTGTAGGGTATACGGGCATCCAGCACTTCAATAATCACATCCATCTGCGGCATGATCTCTTTGATCTCATTGCGCGCCTTGTTCATATGTCCCGGAAACCACTGGATACCTGTTCTGCTCATCGTTTTCTACCTTATTAAATCTGGCTGTGTCAGACTGTAGACGCACAGAAAACATACTTTCTGCAACCCGGCCACGCGACACATGAATAACGCATAGTGTACTATAAACGTGGATATTGGGGGATCAAAGATACAGCAACAGGTTACACCAAACAGGGAGCATGTGTTTTGAAAGGAAACTGGGACAGTGCCGCGGTCAAAAGTGTCTTTTACACCGGCCTGCTGCTATTACTGGGTATTGCGGCCTTGATGTTTAGTGACTTCCCCGGTCCAATGGAAACGGTGCGCCTGTTTACCACCATCGCGCTCCTCTCATCATTTTACCTTGCTTTCTCTGTGATAGGCTGGCTCGCTATCGGGTTGCCGGTTCACTGGCTGTGTGGCCGCTATACCAATGGTCATCTTGTTTTCTACGCAACCCTGCCTGCTATACTGCTGATACTCTCGCTGACTTATAACGGACCCTGGTTACTGCCTGGCTGTGCGCTTTTGCAGGCGTGTCTGTTCCGTTACTACCTGCACCGTGGCTAGTGCAGATCAGCCTCACTTTCCCCGCACAAATTGTGTATTTACCGATATAATGTCGTTTTTGCTAAATTGGACAGGCAATGGCACTCAAATCAACTATTTTAAAGGCCAACCTCTCGCTCAGCGATATGGACCGTCATGTGTATCAGGACATCAGTGTCACGCTGGCACAACATCCATCAGAAAACGCCCAACGCGTGATGGTCAGGCTACTGGCGTTTGCACTGGAATATCAGGATGGACTCAGTTTCAGTAAAGGCTTATGTGTCGAAGATGAGCCGGATATCTGGCTAAAAAACTACAGTGACGAAATTGAGCTATGGCTCAGTGTTGGCTTACCGGAAGAAAAATGGCTGAAAAAAGCCAGCAATCGAGCCAAACAAGTGGTACTTTATACGTATGGTGAGAACAATCAGGGCCCATGGTGGCAAAAGAACCAAAACACCCTGCGCCAGTATAGCAACCTAAAAATCATCAGCCTGCCATATAGCGCCACCAGCGTGATGGCTGAAATGCTAACGCGTACAATGGCGTTAACCGTCACAGTGCAGGATGGCGAGATTTGGTTCAGTGATGAGCAACACAGCGTGCACCTGATCCCCGAAACACTACAAGGATAAGCTCACCCGGGTGCAAAAGAGGTAAAAACAATGGCAGTAACCAAAGTGGTCGTCTTACATGGATTGTATATGTCTGGATTTGTCATGCGCCCGCTGTGCGAGCGCCTGGAAAAACTTGGCTTTGACATCCTCAATCTCAGCTACAACACGCTGACACCCGACAGACACGCTATCTTTGAACAAATCGATGCTTTTGTTGCGGGCCATGATGCCGCGTTGGTCTGCCACTCTATGGGTGGTCTGGTGGCCCGGGATTACCTCACTCACAATTCGGCCGCCAGTGCGGCCATCAGCAAAGTAATCACCCTGGGGACACCACACAAAGGCAGCTATATCGCCAAACACATGCATGATCACGGCTTCGATATGCTGCTCAAAAACAGTGTCGAATACCTGCTCAGCCAACAGCAAAACTGGCCGTTTAAAGCCAAGCTCTATAGTATCGCCGGAGACTTGCCAATTGGTCTGATGCCGCTGTTGAAAAAAGGCAGCCGTTCCGATGGCACCGTGCTGCTGGACGAGACCAAATTGCAGGGCATGGCCGAGCACAAAATCTTTCGTCTCAGCCATACCACCTTAATTTATTCCCGGACGGTGCTCGATTACATCGTCGAAGTACTCGAACGTAATACCAATTTCACTTAATACCTAGTCTATTTGAAGGAGCAAATAGGACGCTAACGGCGTTAAAAATTTCTTATTTAGAACAACTAAATAGCAAAATTTTTGCCTTGTTATCGACCCTATTTTCTCGCCTCAAAATAGACCACTTAATTAAGCAAATTGGTATAATCAATGATCGCCGTTGGCTGCAATTTTATAAGCCACCAATGCGATGATCCCCACAATCAGAGGAATGGGCGCAGCAATATATCCAAACGCATCTGAATTTGCATAGCTGGCACCTGCCAGGTGGCCAACCAGGCCCACAACAAAGGTCAACAGTGCTATCACCACGACAGCGATTTCGGATTTATGTTGAGAAGGGGTTTTACCTTGCATGATACGCTCCTTGGGTGCTGCACAGTATTTGTGCTCTGACACACCGAAATAATAACCTAACGGGATGGCTCAGATGCGCACTTAAATTACCCTGAAAAAATACACGCTCTGTGCCTGTTAAGTTCATTATGCGCCTCTGAATCGTGGAAATTTTGACCTGAATCAAAACGCTGCTGTAGCAAAAATACAACCCATTTTACGTTTGAGATAGATCAACTTAGCTGTCATTGTTGGGGCGCGGCGTGTCAAATTGGCAAACTTTAAGCATCCTTAACACCCGCGCTAAGCGCTTGCTGTACCTTCTTTTTTCTAACAAGGAGACACGCGTGTGGCAGCACTGTCTTCAATAATCTCGATACCGGCAATCGACTTTTCCCATTTGGCATCTGCCGCCTTTTTAGTCACACTAAGCATCAATCAGACGCATCATGTCGCGTCCTCTTTTTTAACCACAGTACAGGAGTAAACAATGAGCAACAGCATTGGATTAGACAGTCAGAAAAGTCAGGCACTGGTAGGCAGCCTCAATACCCTGTTAAGTAGTTACCAGATCCAATATATGAATGCCCGCAGTGTTCACTGGAACATCAAAGGCCGTAACTTCTTCGAGTTACACGTTAAGTTTGAAGAAATTTATAACCAGTTACTGCTTCAGGTCGATGAAATCGCAGAGCGTATCCTGACCATTGAAGGCACCCCTTTGCACGCCTTCAGCGATTATCTGGAGCACAGTCAAATCAGTGAAGCGAAAGGGATCAGTGATGGTCAGGAAGCGGTAAAACGCTTACTGGATGGCTTTACCACCTTGATTAAAATGCAGCGCAATATTCTGGAGCAGGCAGGTGATGCCAGCGATGAAGGCACCGCAGCAATGATGAGTGATTACATCAAAGAGCAGGAAAAACTGGTGTGGATGCTTAAAGCGTATCTTGCCTAACAGCCAATGATAAGTGGAGGGCACGCCCTCCATCTTAAACAAGGCGGCTCAGCTCAGCCAGGGCGTCGCATCACGATAATGCGGGTGCTGGACCAGGTAAGCGTCCGCATCCAGGTAAAATAACACTTTCACCGGCTGTGTCTGCCACAATTGTGTCAATAATTGGCGCGACACCGCATTCACCCCGATAAAATCAATTTCCTGATAACCGCGCTGGGCCACATCCGCAAAATACACCTGTAATGCAGCCAGACTGTCCGCGGTTGCCAGTTCACACTGGGTCAGATTAATCACCACACGCTGAAGCGCACCAGCAGTATAAGGCGCGATCTCAGTCAGCGCTTGTTGCTCAAACGCCCGTACTCCTTCACGATTAAATGCGCCAATCAGATTCACAAATATCACTGGCGGCACAATGTCGATCTGCCATTTTCCATGTGCTGCAAACATACCTTGCTCTCCAAACATGTGTGTCAACATTGCGTGGTAAACCGGCTGGCAGATGCCAACCGGCGGTTGCACCAGTTAGTGCTCTAACAAGCCAATAAAGAAGGCCATTTCCAGGGCTTTTTCACGCAAACTCTTAAAGCGACCTGAAGCACCGCCGTGCCCGGCATCCATATCGGTTTTAAACAACAGTTGATTGTCATCAGTTTTTAACTCACGCAGTTTAGCCACCCACTTCATCGGCTCCCAATACTGCACCTGAGAATCATGCAGGCCAGTTGTTACCAGAATATTAGGATAGTCCCCTGCGCGCAGGTTGTCATAGGGTGAGTAGGCTAAAATGGTGCGATAATCCGCCTCATCATTGGGGTTTCCCCACTCGTCATATTCATTGGTGGTCAGCGGGATGCTTTCGTCCAGCATGGTTGTCAATACATCCAAAAACGGCACATGACATCCGATACCACGATAGAGCGCTGGCGCCTGATTCACCACGGCTCCCATCAGCAAGCCACCGGCACTGCCACCAGAGGCAAATACTTTATCCGCAGCACCGTACCCTTGTTCAACCAACGCCCGGGTTACATCTTCAAAGTCGTTAAAGCTGTTTTGTTTATGCGCTTTTTTACCTTGCTCATACCAGTGACGACCCAGCATTTCTGAACCACGAATATGCGCAATGGCATACACAAAACCACGGTTCAGCAGACTCAGCGTATTACTGGAGAAGTTCGGATCTATGGTGATCCCATAGGCACCATAGCCGTACTGCAACAAGGGGTTGGTGCCATCTTTATTGAATTTGTCTTTACGGTAGACCAGTGACACCGGCACCTCAACACCATCGCGCACAGGAATATGTAATCGCTCGGATGCATAGTGATCCGGGTTAAACTCACCCAATACACGTTGCTGCTTCTTCAGGGTCTTTTTGCCCCCTTCCAATGCAAAATCATAAATACTGCTTGGGGTAGTCAGGCTTGAATAATAGATCCGAACCACCTGAGCGTCGGGCTCAGGGTTATAGCCCAGGCCAGCGTAGAAGCAGGCATCATCAAATTTCAGCTGATAACTGTGCCCGGCATAATCGTGCACCACAAAGCGGATCTGGCCACGCTCGCGCTCTGTCACCACATAGTGGCTGTTGAACAACTCCATGCCCTCAAGCAGCACATGTTCTCGGTGTGCAATTAGCTCTTCCCACTGTTCCGGCTCTGCCAGCGTATCTTTGGTAGCACGCAACAGGCGAAAGTTTTTCGCTGCCCGGTTCGACACCAGGTAGTAATACTCGCCCAGCTTATCCAGCCCATATTCATGACCCGGCGTGCGTGCCAGCAAAGGCTCAAACTTACCCAGAGGCTCATCAGCCGACAACGCCAGAATGTCTGTGGTTTCCGTTGCCGCCAGATGAATGTAGATTTCGCTTTCATCTCGGCTCTTGCCCAGGCCCATATAGAACTGACGATCCTGTTCTTCATACACCAGCTGGTCGTCACTTTGCGGCGTACCCAGGACATGGCGGTAAACCTGATAACCCAGCAGGGTTTGCAAATCTTTACGGACATAAAACACGGTTTTGCTGTCGTTGGCCCAAACCACTTCCCCTTCGGTTTCGGTCAGTACGTCACTCAGCATCTCGCCGCTTTGTAAGTCTTTAAAGCACACAGTATAAATACGCCGGCCGTCCGTATCTTCACTGTAGGCCAGCAAATTGTCATTGGGGCTGACGGCAATGTCACCCAGTTCAAAAAACTCGTATGCCTGCGCCAGCTGATTGACATCCAGTAGTAACTGCTTGTCTGTCATGGCTTCATCGCTGCCACGATAATGACGCGAGTATTCATCGTCGCCTCTGACTTCGCTCATATACCAAAAACGCCCATCCTTAACCGGCACCGTGCTGTCATCTTTGACAATGCGACCTTTCATTTCTTCAAACAACTGGTCCTGTAGCCCTTTATGCGTTGCCATCATCGCCTCACAATAGGCGTTCTCAGCATGTAAATGGTCTAATATCTCGACGTCCTGACGTTTATCGTCACGCATCCAGTAGTAGTTGTCTGTCCTTTGATGTTGGTGATGTGTCATGGTGTGTGGCACTTTTTTAGCCACTGGCGGGGTCAGGGTTTTGGTCACTCACTTGTTCCTAATTTGTTAAAAACCGTTGTGATCCTAACATAGCAAATAAACGCCTGAGATGTCATTTAATTCACTGTGAGCCGCTGAGATTCTATCTGAAAACGAAAAAGGCCAGCGAATGCTGGCCTCTGAATAGTGAACGCGGCTTTATTTCATTACACAGACCATTTGCAACACCCTGCCCCCGCCTGTATCTGTATAAGCTGGGATACATTCGTACTCTAGATGGTGCAGATAGTCTCGAATATCCTTCTCCCGCTGCCAGTATTTTTCACTGTCGCCTCCACCAGAGCCATCACTCACGGGAACAGATACCGCGATCTTGCCACGGTTTAAGTCACGAATTGTCACATCGATCTGTTCTTCGCAATCTCCGGGGACTATCTTACATATTGAAAAGGGGATTTTCTGACCTCGCTTATTATAGGAGCTAAAGCGGTATGTCTTAAATTTACCATTCTCGTCTGCACTATCTGCCTTTAAAAAATCAGCCATGGCACCAATCGATTGTGAGCCTGTTGCCTGAGCCATTGAATGTAGGAACGTCTGCAAATAACTAGGGTGACTGGATTGTGGTTCTGGACGATATCCACCTCGCCTTTGAATATCATCATTGCCAGTTTTCAACTCTCCTTCAGAAGGTTCAATTCCCATTGGTATACACCCAGGTGTAACATCACAAGGATCAAAAGGTACATAAACATATTTATAGAATTTTTTGTATTTTAATGCTGCAACAAAATCATCCATCATTTGCATACTGAATGCATTTGAATGGCACCGAGTATGGTTGCGATCACATACAGTTGAAAAAATAATGCGCTCAAAGGGTGAGTATATATTATCTCTTTTGAGATCAACTTTGACCTCAATTCCCTGAGATTCAAAGTACAACCCTCTAAATTCCGGGTCCATCGGCATAGATGCCAATGCAGACAAAGATGAAAGCAAGGTCAGTAACGCCAGGCCAGACCTAAAAAATGTTGATTTCATAACTATCTCCTTATTTAAAATCAACGCAAATGTAACACCAAAAAAACACCTATTCAACAATAATTAACCAAAATAGAAACACCCCCTGATTCACCACTGAGTTGCGCACATAAAAAAGGCCAGCGAATGCTGGCCTCTAAAGATTGTAACTCTGGCAGATAGTTAGCCTTGCGGCTGACTTGCCCTGCTGTTAGTAACACGACGTGCGGCTTTACCAAACGCACCGAATACCCCGCCAAATACCTTGCTGATATCAATTAAAATGATATACAGGCACGGTACCAGCACTAAGGTGATTAAGGTCGCAAACAGCACCGCAAAGCCCAGTGATACCGCCATGGGGATCACAAACTTAGCCTGCAGGCTGGTCTCAAAGATGATGGGCATAACACCGGCAAAGGTCGTGATAGACGTCAGGGTAATTGCCCTGAAACGCGCACACCCGGCTTCAACCACGGCATCTTTCAGCTTCACGCCTTCTTTTCTGACCTGGTTCACATAATCGGTCATGACCAGCGAGTCATTGATCACAACCCCCGCCGCCGCAATCAGACCATAGGTCGACATCATGCTCATATCCAGACCAAAGAACCAGTGCCCCCAGATGGCACCGACCAGGCTGAACGGGATCACCGACATAATGATTAACGGCTGACCATAACTCTTCAGCGGCACCGCCAACAGAATATAGACAATAAACATACCAGCAATGAAGAACATCATTTGCTCATTGGCCTGTGCCTGATCTTCTTCGATATCACCGCCCAGTTCGGTCTTCACCTCAGGGAACTGTTCAAGCAGCTTAGGCAACAGGTTATCTTTGATGTTCTCAACCACCTGATTAGGTTCAATCACCTGCTCATCAATATTGCCGTAGATATACACAGTGCGGTAGCCATTTTCACGACGAATATAGCTCACACCCGGGCGCTCCACGAACTCAACCACATCGCCCAACATCACATCTTTGCCCTCAGGCGTTGTGATGACCGTATGCTTCAGGGATGAGAAGGCTTCCCTGTCCAGGCGCGGGTAACGCACCATCACTTTGATTTCTTCACCATCGCGGATCACGCGCTGCGCTTCACCACCATAGAAACTCATGCCAACCTGGTTAGCAATGTCTGACAGACTCAGGTTCAAATCGTACGCCACCTGCTTGAGCACCAGCTGCACTTCTTTGCTTTCCGGGTCGATACTGGAACTCACATCAAACAGACCCTTTTCTTGTTGCAGCATAGAAATAAACTGGCGACCCGCAGCATTGAGCATATCGATGTCCGGACCATACAGCAGGTAACCAAATTCCCCTTGTCCCTGACCTTCATCGTTAACGTCATCAATCACGAGCAAAGACTTCACACCAGCAATGTCCGGCATGTTTTCACGCCAGCGGCGCGACAGCTCAAAGGCATCAAACGGGCGGTCATCTTCCTCTACCAATACCGCCAGCACGTTGCCTTCTGTGCGGCCCTCATTCCAGACCATGATGTCTTTGATCATGCCCTGTCCATACTCCTGCTCGATCTCGTCTTCCACCTTCAACATCATGTTTTCGATGGTGGTCAGCGCTTCCAGCGTTTGCGAGTCCGAGGCGTTGTCGTTCAGGGTCAGTTTTACCATAGGGTAATCGTGCGGTACTTTGGGCATCGCCACAAACCTGACCTGATTCGAGGTGATCAGTGATACGCTCAGTATTAGCATACCAACAAAGCCACACAGCACCGTCCAGCGCCACTGTACACAGGTTTCGATGAGGTTGCGGTAAGGCCCATTCACAAAGGCGAAGAAACGCGTATTGAACTTCGCACGCCAGCTGCCCTCACGCATCGGTGAAAACTTGGTATGGCCAATGTGTGCAGGCAGGATCCACTTAGACTCAATCAGACTGAAGGCCAGACACAGCATGACCACAACCGCAATCGATTTAAAGAATGCCGCTTCTGGGCCACTCGACAACACCATAGGGGCAAACACCGCCATGGTCGTCAACACCCCAAATGTGGCCGGAGTAGCGACCCGTTTCGCGCCAACAACCACGTTATTCACGCCAGGTCCTTTGCGCTCAATTTCGGTATAGGCGGCTTCACCGATGACAATGGCGTCATCCACCACGATCCCCAGCACCATGATAAAGGCAAACAGAGACACAATGTTCATGCTGATCCCAAATACCGGCATCATCATAATAGCGCCCAGGAAACACACAGGCAGACCCACCATAACCCAGAACGCGAGCTTAAAGCGTAAGAAAATGCTCAGCATAATGGCGACCAAAATCGCCCCCTGGAACATGTTCTTTTTCATCATGGCCAGACGGGCTTCAAGGTAGTAAGTCATGTCCACGAAGGCCGTTAACTCAACTCCTTCCGGTAGCGTTTCATTCTTCGCTTCAATGTAGGAATGGATCGTATTGGCGATCGGCACCATGTTTTGGTCATTGGTTGCTTTAACCGACAGGTAAGCCGCATTCACGCCATTAAGTTGAAAATAGAATTCGCCTTCAATAAAGGCGTCTTTAATTTCTGCAATATCCTGCAGCAGCACTTTAGCGCCATTTTCGCCCACTTTAACCGGAATACGGCGGAACTCGTTACCACGGTATTTCTGATTTTCGACCCGTACTGAGATCAGGCCTGAATTGGTGCGGATCTGACCAGCAGAGACATTGGTTGAATAGCGACTGATCGCCATGGCCACTTCTTCCATCGACATGTTGTAACGGCGCAGCGCATCGGGGTCAACTTCAATGGCGATTTCATATTCTGGCATATTACGATCGACCAAAGAAATATTAGACAGCTGCAACAGCTCGTCTTCGACTTCTTTCGCCAACGGCTTCAGTTGTGTCAGAGGCAGATCAGCCACCAGAGCCATCTGTACAACATCCTGAGTAAACTCTATTTGTTGCACACGGATCGGTTCCATCGAGGCCGGGAAGGTTGCGATACCATCGACCCGGGATCGTACTTTGTCGGCGACGTCGGCCAGCTCTGCACTGGTGTCAATCTCCAGTTGTACACTACCGCCGTTACGGTAGGCACGATACACCGCCTTATCTATTTCCGTTACGTCCTTAAGTGCTTCTTCTACCTTTATCAGGATACTTTCTTCAATTTCCTGTGGCGAAGCGCCCGGGTAGGTCGCATTAACCGAGATGAGATTAAGCTCAATACTCGGAAACATCTGGCGCTGGATCGTAAAGTAGCTGATGATCCCCATGATCAGGATAAATATCATCATCAGGTTCGCAGCGACCGGGTTATGGGCAAAGTAGGCTATCAGCCCCGTTTGCTTTGGTGTAGGTTGTTCACTCATTATCCGTCCCTGCCGTTATAGCTTTTCCAGGCCAGAGCCCTGTGCATTGGATTCGTCTGCACCCGCAACTTTCACCGCCATACCACGTTGTGGATACTCAGGTAAGGTGACAACCACCTTGTCGCTGTTGTTCAGTCCGGCACCCACCAGGAAGTATTCACCTTCCTCTCGGACCACCTGCACCTCACGAGGCTCAAGTTCCGCATTGTCATTAAGCAACCAGACCGTCTGATTATTGACCAGCTCTTGCGGCAAACGATAAATTTGTTTGAGCGTTTTACCTAAAAAGCTCACCTGCACATAAGTACCAAACTTCACTTTCGGCTTGTCACTGTTCAGGCCATATGGATCTTCGATACGCACGACCAGATTGCTCATGCGTGTTTGCGTATCAACCGTGCCCAGGTCACGATGGATCTGTGCTTCGCGGGTAAAGCTATTCACGCCTTTGTTAAACACCGTCGCTTTGGTACCACCCACGGTTTCAGGCAAAAACACGGAATCGAACCCAGCGATGGGGATCACCACTTCAGCCTGCTCAATGTTATTAAGCTGGGCAACGACACTGCCCGTTGACACAAACTGACCCAGGCCCACGTCACGAGACACAATCAAACCGTTGAATGGCGCAACCACATCACAATTATCCAGATCACGCTGAGCACGCATTAATGCGGCCTTAGCGGATTTAACCGCAGCCTTGGCACTCATCACCTGAGGTTTACGCAAAAACAGGTCGGTGTGTTTTTTGTTTGGAAAACGTTTGGCTTCATCTGCTGCCACGTCTGCTTGTGCCTGCTCTTCAATCAAGGCTGCTTCAGCACTGGCCAGCTGGGCTTCGGCCTGTAAAACCGCCGCTTCGTAATTGTCTTTTTCTATGCTGAGCAAAATATCGCCCTTCGCAACCACGCCGCCGGCCAAAAAGCTGGGATGCCAGTAAACGACTTCGCCAGCTACCTGAACAGACAACTGAGTTGTTTCAAGCGGTGTGACTTCACCATAGCTCTGAATAAGAACCTGATGATCCTGTGCCTGAACGGATTCGACCTGTACCACAGGGCGTGTATCCACGACCTGTTTATCTTCCTCACCCTTTGCGACCGCGTTGATGGCTGAAAAGCCTGCCACCCCAAGGCCCAACGCCACAACGGGAAAGATCCATTTTAGTGCTTGTGCTTTCATGACTTTACCTATTGATATTTTCCTACCGCCTATCTTACCAATATAGAGACGTTCAATAACGTGACATTTGTAAGAATCTGTTACTGATTTAGCAAAAATCTTTCAGCCGGCTTTTAGTATGGTAATAGTCCAGCAATAAAACCATTAAAAACATAAAGGTAACAGCCATTAAAAAGCTGGTTACCAGGCCCAGCAACGCCGTTTTAAACACCCAGCACAGCACAGTAAGTAACAACAATGCCACAAAAGCAACTGGTAAGACCTGACAAAACCGCCTGATCAATTGCTCTTTTAGCAACGTGCCCGCCTTGGCACCCACCTGCCACTTGATGTGCCACACAGGTGCTGATAACAGCGCCAGGTAGCCCAACACCCCATATAAGCCAGCACCGACCAGCAGCAACATCAACAGACTCAGGGTGATACCCGTATAGGCACTGAGCCGGGCCGATTTACTCAACGCAGCAGCACGCGCCGTCATACTGGTTAACTGAAATACACTTTGCGTAGTATCTTGTACGCGCAGCAGGGCATTCAGATCAGATTTTGCGAGCGACTGCCCCGGCTGCAGCCGGATAATCAGATTACTGACAAAAAAGTTGTGTGGCAGATACACTATGTCCGGCGTCCCCAGTGTCGGTGAATAGATATCTTCGACAATGGCTTGTAATCTGACCGGACGCTGATTACGAGAATACAAAGTGGTGCCGACATCTTGCAGCGTCAAACCTAGCTTACCTGCCAGACTTTGGTTAATAATCACCACCTCAGCTGGAGCATCCAGCGTCAGTTGTTCCGCACTGAACGCCTGACCTGCCAGCACACGTTGGCCAACGGTGGCAAAGTAACCCACGCCACTCCATTGCCCAAAAGCGGTCAGTTGCCGGGCACTGTCTGGCACTGTGCTGATAGGCTCGACCCACGACATTTCCAGAGGATCATTGGCAGCCAGACTGGCCGCGGCTATCTGGGGCTGAGCCAGCAAGGTTGCAATATTGGCTTCACTGAGCTGACGTCGTGCCCGGGCTTTTTGTTCACCGCGCTCAAAGTCCAGTTGCTGCATCTGCACGTGAATTAAGCCCTTGTCATCAAACCCCTGTGCGTTACCTAATTGTGCGCCGTAATGACTTAACAGCCAGATGCTAAAACACAGCACCACGATGCCTATCGTCAATTGTGCATTGATCAGTAATTGACTGAGCCAGCCCGGTAATTGCTTTACCTGACCTTTACCTGAGCCACTGAGTTGTTGCCTGAGCCCACGTAAGTCAACAAAGGTAAAGACACTGCGAGCAAACCCCCAGGCCAGTAATAACGCCACAAACCACATCCCCAGGTAAGCAGGCCAGGACAATTGCAGCCAGGTAATGCTGCCCAGAATATCCTCCCCCCAATATTGCACCAGCGCCATCAAGCCCGGTGCCAGCCCCGTTGCTACCAGAGCCGCCAGTGCAAACAGCGCAACTGCATGACACAACACCTGACGAAACAACCGGGACTGACGCGCCCCCAGTGCCAGATGTAACGCCAGCTGAGACTGGCGGCTTTTAAAATCCAATAAATAAAGTGCAAACAAATTGCACAGGGTCACCACGATTACGCCCAATGCAGCGCCAACCAGCCATTGCCCCATATCCTGTAGCGCCCCTTTGAGTTTAGTGTCGAGCGGGCGCAGTGTCAGATGGAGGGTTGTTTCACCAAATCCATATTGCTGTGTCAATGCATTGATGCGGGCACCCAGCTGCATGGCTTCTGAATGTAATACCCTGGAGGCCTGAGGTAA
Source organism: Pseudoalteromonas sp. PPB1 (assembly GCF_015356275.1). Lineage (NCBI taxonomy): Bacteria > Pseudomonadati > Pseudomonadota > Gammaproteobacteria > Alteromonadales > Pseudoalteromonadaceae > Pseudoalteromonas > Pseudoalteromonas sp. PPB1. Next base: position 59,707 of record NZ_JACEQV010000015.1, read on the forward strand.
GGTCCTGCCGACCAGCAGTACATTATTACGGATCGCCATATCGGCAAACGGGGTCATGTCGGTCGCGGTGTGACTAAAAAAGGGTAAAAAGACATCACTATACTGTGCAGCCCGAAACAGCTCCGGCTCCCGGCTGTCCTCGGCCAGAATGCCCACCACCTGAAAACGCCGATCATCGAGCTGGATCACCTGCCCGCTGGCCTCCTGGCCCGGCAAATAACGGTGGGCAAAACGCGCACTGACAACGGCCTGAGCAGCACTTTGCGCTTGCTGCCCTTGTAAAGACGACACAGCAAAATAATCGCCACTTTGCAGTGACATATTAAACAAGGAAAAATAACCGGGCTCGACCAGTGCCGTCGCAATTTTAGGCTGTTCGGGATGATCCACATACAACATATCCGTGTAATAAAGTGGCGTGGCCAGCTCGAATAACCCGGGCGTTTGATGCAAATGCCAGGCAGCGGGAACAGACAGCGATTCGCTGAGGGTCACCTCACCCTGCTCATTGCGCAACTCACCATCTACCCAGGCAAGCTGCTCTGGTGCGTCATAAGGCAATGGACCATGTGCCTGCCAGGCAATCACGCCGGCGACCAACAAGGCCGCCATGGCGCTGGACAACAACACAATAAAAAACACCGTCATACGCCAACGGGTATGCAACGCCTTCAGCGCGTCCTGAATATCTAACCACATTTTATAGCATTCCTTCAGGCAATCGCACTGCGTGCAGTGCGATGAGTGTGACTGCCGCCGACGATTTCACCATCGAGAAGACGGATCTGCCTCGCTGCCATATCGGCATACCTGGGATCATGCGTCACCATACAAATGGTCGTCCCTTGCTGATGCAGCTGCGCGATCAGTTGCATCACCGCGTCACCACTTGTGGAGTCGAGGTTACCTGTGGGTTCATCCACCAGTAAAATGCTGGGGTGTGCAACCAAGGCCCGGGCAATGGCAACCCTTTGCTGTTGTCCACCAGAGAGCTGATCTGGCTTGTGCCCGGCACGATGCGACAACCCTACCTTGTCGAGACAGCTGTGTACGCGACTGTGCACCTCTGCACGTGATAATCGGGTCTCGCTATAACGCAGCGGCAATGCCACATTATTAAATACCGACAACTCATCAATCAGATTAAAAGACTGGAAAATAAACCCGATGTGGCGGTTTCTTAATTCTGCTCGCTGATCGGCGGTCAGGCTGCCAACTTCAATCCCCTGAATAAGGTATTGCCCACTGCTGGCTTCATCCAGCAAGCCCATAATAGACAACAAAGTGGATTTACCACATCCGGACGGGCCAGAGATGGAAACAAACTCGCCTTGCTCTATGGTCAGGCTCACCTGACGCAAAGCATGTGTTTGCAGTGCTTCGGTTTCGAATACCTTGCTGATGTGCTGCATTGTTATTATCTGTGTCATACTATCCCCGCTGACAAACCGACACCCCATTGTGCCATAGTTGTCCTTTAAACCTTTAATTCAGTGCAACCTGCACGCCCTGTTGTGCCAGGTTACTCAAATCAGAAATAATCCAGCGTTGGTTTTTTTCGGCGCCCTGCTCTATCACCACATAGCGACCAGCCAGCGCGCCAAATTGCACCGTCTTCAACTCAGTGGTGCCGTCTTCACGCAGACGATACAGCTGCACTGTCTGCTGTTCACGCACATTGGCCGGACGACGAATATATAAAGCCTGATCCAGCTCAGCCACGGTGATACTGGCGTCAATACTGAGCATAGGTCGGGCCGCTTTGGGAAGCGTCTGAGGGAGCGCAACTTCCACTTTCACGCTGTTTTCTGCCACCACAGGATCAATCCGCCCCACGGTGCCTGTGACCTGTTGCTCACGGATCCGCACGCTCACCGTCTGCCCCGGCAGCACTTTTTGCACCTGCGACTGCGGCACGCGCAGCTCAGCCAACAGCTGCGTCTGGCTGCCGATCAATGCAGTTTCGTCGCCCACTGTCAGGCGTTGACCCACCGCCAGTGGCATACGCTCCAAAATACCCGCAACGGGTGCCGTGATAGTCAATGCAGCTAACCTAGCACGGCTGCGCGCCAGCTCCTGGCGCCGGATAACAATGCGCTGCGATGCCAGCTGCTGCGCACTGGCATGGAGCTTTTTTAGCTGTTCCAGACGCTGTCGTGCGCTCTGCATTTGACGGACCAGATTAGCAACACGGGACTGAGTCTGAGCAAATGCCAGGTGTGAAATGATCCCTTTTTCAGCCAGCCCCTGCTCAGCCTGCTGCCGTAATTGGGCAGTTGCCAGATCTCCGGTTAATTTATCCAGTGCCGTTTGCTCACTTAGAAACTCCCGCTGCTGATTCAGTGTGAGCTGTTGCAGTGCCATCTCACTGCTTTGCAAAGCCTGTTGTGCCTGCGCAACCGCCAGTGACAGGTCCGGATTATCGAGCGTCGCAATGACCTCTCCGACGGATACAGACGCGCCTGCTTTAAGGTGGATCTGTTTCACCACCGCATCACTGTCGGCAGTGATCAAGTGTTGCTCCGCACTGCGCAGCACGCCAAAGCTGTCCACGCCAATCAATAGAGGCCCATTTTCGACAGTTGCAATCAGCACTTCATGCCGTCCCAGTCGGGTGATCTGATCGCTGGGGCCAGCCAGCCAGACACTCACACCAAAAGCACAGGCGACCAGCCCCCACATCCAGCGACGCCAGCGCTTGGTGGGTTCAGGCGGTTTAATTACATCCATTCTCAGCTCCGTAAACATTATCTCTGTCACCCTTGGAGCCAGTTTCGTGCCAAATTTTTATAACTTAAAAATCATTCAGTTAAATAAATCACACTGCCAATTTCGGCGAAAGCGGACGCGTTGTCCGGAATTGGAACGGGGGCAAAGAGGGTCATGACAGATGGCAAAAGCGGTTGCTTCATTTCGCTGTCACAGTCGGGCAAGAAAAAGGGGGAAGTCGCAGACTTCCCCCTTACTCGGGACGGATCCTATTATGGACCACAAGTAATTAATATGTGCTTTGTAAAAGCACTGTCAGTGTTATTGCAAGTCGTACACGCTCTTACTGCGGTTGTTCAGCCAGGCTTCAAAGGTGTCTTCGTCAACCAGATCAGCAATACGACCTTTAAACTCACTGTAGCCTTTCTCATTGTAGAACTGCTTCAGCCTCAGTACTTCTTCGTGACGTGATGACATGCCACTGCCCGCTTTACGGACTGCGCGATCAAAGTAGCCTGATCTATGCTTGGCACTGCTCACGTAGCCACTGATATCACGGTCATTCCACTCGTTATAGATTAAGTCGTTACCACTGCCACCGGTACCTGACGGGATCTCATCACCGCGTACGAAGAGAATATCGCCGCCACCGCCGCCATACAGACCAATATCTGAGTGAGTCGAAATTGCCGCTAAGAAGTCTTTGCTGCCGCCGCCGCTGAGTTCACAATGGCCGCGTTCACAGACCAGAATGTCCTGACCACTACCACCCCAGGATTTGGCACGATTGCCCCATGAGCCGCCACCGGAATCGACAATAATATCAGCGCCTGAGTTGCCAGACAGGCGGTCTCTGTTACCATCATTACCAAAGATGATGTCTTCCCCATCACCACCAGAGATGTTGTCGCCATCCCGGTTGCCGAACAGCACATCGTTACCGTTCTCGCCTTTGATGTCGTCTGCGCCGTCATTGTTGTAGCCACTGATGCGCACGCGATGTACCACACCGTCGTGATCAGTCTCTATCTCAGAGCCACCGGCGACCCAGTCGTTACCATCACCTGCACGGATCTTGTCTTTACCGTCACCGCCAAAGATCAGGTCATTACCCCGACCCGTCTGGATGGTGTCATTACCATTGAGGCCATACACTGTCATATCACGACCCACACCGGTAGCTGACAGGACATCGTTGCCATTTGATAACTGCACTTCAACTTCTTCTACAGCGTTGCTGAAGGCACAGTGCTGATAGCCCGCTGAGTAAGCAAACACATACTCATCGTGCTCTTCAACAAACAAGGTCAGATTGTTGTCCAGTGCACGCAGTTTCCACACCCCATTGTTCAGTTCGCTATCGAAGCTACCAGTCTGAATATGACAACGCTCGTATGCGGTCGTCAGGCTGGCCGGTACATCGCCCACTGGTGTACAGGAGTATTGCTCAATACCACTGATATTGCTCTGGATACTGCCGCTTGACCCTTCGGTCAGACAGTCCATGCCCGTGCCACCCTCTACTTTCTCATAATCGCCATAAGTGTAAATGATGTCGTCGCCTTTACCGGCATACACGTAATCCACTTTATTACCGGTTAGGATGGTGTCATTACCATCACCGCCGTACACCAGTTGGTGCCAGTTCAGTGCCGTACCGTCATATTCTTCACCGCTATCGGCCAGGTTTACCTGGAAGCCGTTGTGGTTGCTCACATCAAAGGTTTCACAGCTGCCAGCGTAGTACACAGTGACCAGCGCATCGTCCCCTTCAGCCGTCAGCTTTTCACCGCTCACATTCGGTGACACCGACAGGTAGTTCATGTACGGGTTTAAAGAGTTATCATCGGCAACGGCAATCTTTGTACGGTCCAGGCCTTCACAACTGGCCGGTGCATAGTTAGCACAACTGGTTGATTCCACGTTTTCGAATCGGCTCTGGATCGTGCCTTCATCCCCTTCTTCAACACAGTCCGCACCGGCACCACCGTCGACGCGTTCATAGTCATCAAACGAGAAAATTTGGTCATTGCCGCCATTGCCGTAAATATAGTCCACTTTATTACCGGTACGGATCACATCATTCCCTTCGCCACCAAATACCTGCTGATGGAAGTCCAGGTTCGTACCATTGTAGTATTCACCACTGTCCGGCAGGTTCACGTGCAGCCCGTTATAGCTACTGCCGTTAAGCACCTCACAGCGGCCACCGTAAGAAACCACAATAGAATTCTGACTTCCCGATACGGTCAGCGCGGTGTCAGCCAATTTGGGGCTCAATGCCAGATAAATCATATATTGATTTTCAACATGCTCACCGATGTCTATCTGAGTTCGATCCAGGCCGTTACAGTAAGTGCCTGGCGCAGCCAGCCGCAACGCCTGAGCATTGTTGGGCAACAAAGTCAGCGAAAGTGCCGCTGCCAGGAGTGCCTTTTGATAAACCACCATGTTAGTCTCCATGAGTTAAGTAAAGATTTGCGCAAAGAAATCTTGATCATGGAATTTATAAGCCACAATTGTGCAATTACTATGGACTCAGACTGGGTAAAAAGGATGAGTTTCTCGAACCACAAAACTGGTCAGAGCACTGAAACAGATGACTTTTTTATCTCAACCAGGCTGTACTGCTCTTCTCCGAGTTGAATATAGCGCTGGCCCGCATGCAAAAAATGCGTCATTTACTCCCCATTTTATCCGCAAAATACGCTGTTGAAAAAACGTCATAAAGTAAATCATAACGTCATGGGTAACACCCGTTTACATATTCACGGTTACTCGCCATGAATCCATTCATAAAGTGCATCAGACAAAGAACATACCAACTTCAATTAGAAACCCCTTATAACTCATGATTTTTACCTAAATCAATGTAACTAAAACAAACTTTTAGAGCGGAACCTAATTAGTAATCAGGTACAAAGCAGCACATTGATACTTTACATTTTTTAAACAGCTGTTAAATTACCCCCCGTATAATAATAAGAAACAAAATGTAACTTCACTGTTTTAATATTCATATACGGATGTACAATGAATTCACGTCAACGATTGAACTGGCTAAACAGCGCCCGAAGGGACATTCAGGCGTCACTGCGTAGTTTGCGAATACAACAAAAAATGTCGCAAGCCGAGCTGGCCAAGAAAATGTCCGTCCCGGTTGATCAGTCCACCATCTCCAATTGGGAAAGTGGTAAAACCATCATGGATCTGGAGCAATTGCTTGATATCCTGATGATCTTCGGTAAAGACTGGAAAAGCTTTTTTGGCTTTTTGGCCGATAACGCAGAAAAAAGAACAATTAAAAAGCCCCAACAGAAAGAACCACCTATGGAACCGAAAACAGATGACAAGGGAGAAGACTGATGCATGTTGTTGAATACCCAGTCGTTATAGCTATTGTAGTGGGGCTAGTTCTTACTTGGAAACTTCACAACGCTAGATGGTTTTTCATCCTGCTCGGAATACTAACAACAGTTGATATAGTTTCAGATCCAATAGTCAAGCAATGGACTCGACACTACTATTTGTGGTGTATATTTCTAAACTTTTTTTATCTAATGGCCATACTGTCGAGGGGTGTAATTGCCGAGAAGCTACACCGTGCGACAAAGCTTAGATTTTTTGAATTGGCTAGAGAAAAGTATAACTTAACAATCCCAGAATGTGTTCTTTGTGTGCTTTCATTTGTTTCAATCCTATTAAATGTCTCAATTTGGATAGAAATCCAGCTTTATTACTATGATATTTTAAGCTATCCGTTCATATATTATCATTTGTGGACACCAGTACAGTACACCTTACATACTCTGGCTGTCTTGGCTCTAATCTCATACATTGTAAGTGTAAAAAAATCATACGGAGTACCTGTAAATGAAGAAAGTAGAACATAACTTGTTAAATAAAATAATGGGGGGTGCTGTCGTCGGCGGGGGAAGTACACCGAACTTGCCAAAAAGTGCTCCAATAGACCCTGTAAAGGTTAAAAACAAAACAACAACGAGCGATGGTTAGATTAGTGGCAGATTTGTTGATTACTGTAACAACATCAACTCAGGCGTTAAAATAAGCCTGTGCGCTTTTTGCTGCCCTGAATTATGAATTGATTCATAACAGGGGAATGCATCTAAGACAGCCCGGCGTGGCTCTTAAGTCACGCCAGTATCAGCGCTCTGTAGCAATTGCAGAATAGCATTTTAAGACTTGTCATCACGCCGCCCTCATATTCATTACGGGCGACCATTTACGGTGCCCAAAGAGCTGCAACCTTTTCAAATACGGGATAGCGGCTTAAACGCTTGCATGCGTATATTATCCAGCCACCCAAACCACAAACCCGTTGGCAGATCATTAGGATAGGTGTAGAGTCAAAGCACAATAATTACAAAAACCGCGACCAAGCGGATACGCACAATGCATGTCTTAAGGAGTATGACTATGCCTGCTCGCCTGTGGCTATTAAGCCTGTTCACTGTGCTGCTGAGCGCCTGTGCCAGCCCACAACCCCCCCTCGCAACACCGCCACCACGTCCGGACATGCCATTTAACCATGCCCTGTTTAACCCGGTGGCGGTACTCGATGAGCAATCAATTTTTACCCTGCCGGAACAAGAGCAACAAGCCTTTCTGAGCTACTATCAAAAACATATTTTAGCGGGCATGCGCGGCGACCGGATCATTTTTGAATACCTGCACGATCAGCTGGACGAGTTCCACTATCGGGGCGAAACCTATAGCGCCACAGAATCGTTACAATACGGTGGTGGCAACTGTATTTCACTCGCCGTACTGACTCAGGCCTATGCCTTTGTGGCAGGTATAGACACCCGATATCACAAAGTGGCCTCGGCCCCGGTATATCAGCAAGTCGCCGATACCATACTGATCTCGTCACACTTTAAAACCAAGTTGCTGGCACCTGAGCAGCAGGAACAAGAAGACTGGATCACACTGATACGCCCAGGCACCATCATTGACTACTTCCCGGCGCAGGATGCCATATTTGTGGCGTCAGCCCAGTACAAAGATCTGGTCGCCAAGTTTTACGCTAACCTGGCCGTGAAAGCCATGCTGGCAGATGAGTTTGACCTCAGTGCCGCCCGAATTCTGCGCGCCCGCAGTTATGCCCCTGACGACCCGGAGCTAATCAATATCGCTGCCGTACTGCACCGTCGGGCCGGCGATCTGAAAGGCGCTGAAACCATTTATCAATATGCCGACCAACATCGTCTGATCAGCCATAATCTGCTGTCAAATTACCTGGTCTTAGCGAAAGAGCAACAGGCAACAGCGCTGGCTGCACGCCTTGAGCAACAGCTCGAAGATGATGCCAAAACCCCGTTCGACTTTTTGATGAATGCGCGCAGTGCCATTGCCAAAGACCAGCTGAAAAAAGCCTCCCGCCTGCTGGTTAACGTGGTAAAAGAAACCCCTTACCTGCCTGAACCGTATTTTGAGCTGGCCAAGATCAGTTACCTGCAGGGCGACCATGATACAGCCCGTCAGCTGCTTGAGCAAGCAATAGAGAAAACCTCAGATCCAGAAAAAAGCCGGGTGTTCACCGCCAAACACAGCATGTTGCAGTCACTCACAGAGCAATGACAGTGCCGATGAGCTGGCTGCGTACGCAGCCAGTGCGACTCCTCAACGCACAACGTCATGCCCAACCCTGAGTAAGGGTTTGCCCGCGATCAATTATTACCTCACCATTACAGCTGCTTGGCCCTGCATTAACGAACATGTAAAGTCTCCGTTAACAGTAATATCAGGCGTTCTGATCCCCAAGACGATTTGACGTAATTGCTTCTAAAACAAAGAAAGATCTTTGATATTTGCTGATTTTCTCTGAAAAACACACCTTTAGCCCGCAAAGCAGGAATAAAATACAGAGAAAAAGCTGTAAAAATAAAAATTTTTTACCCAAAACACGCATGAATACAGTACTTAAATGAGGAGTGATGATTTACTTTATTAATTTTTTGTTATCACTTTCTTTACAACAACTGATTTTGTGATTACCTTTGTACCTGTGCGAAATTTATTCAATAACTTTTTATTCTAAAAAATCATTCAACAACAAGTGAAAAGGAACAGCAATGAAACTAACCTATCTTGTCTCTGCGCTCGGCTTACTCTCAACCGCAGCACTGGCTCAAAACACTGCGCCACTGACAGAAGCACAAATGATGCAATACACCAGTAAGGCCAGCAAAGCCATCATTGGTGCCCGTGCCGATGCCAACATTTCGCTCGGTCAGGAGTTTGCGACACTCAGCAGCACAGGCAGCACAGTGATCACACGCACCATCACCCACCCTGATGCCAGCTACATCAAACTACACTTTAAAAATGTGAACCTGGCCAATGGCGGCAAACTGGTTGTGCGCTCAGCAGATGGCAGCGAACGCTACGAGTACACTGAAGCGAATATGCATGCAGCAACCGTGAACAGCAAACTGGGAGACGACGGCGTAACGAGCTTCTCAGCCATGTCTATCTCTGCTGAAACGGCAATCGTTGAATATACACCGGGTAGCGCGTCTGATTCGGGACAAATTTCAACTCAGGCAATCACGCCAGCAGTGATTGATTTCTACGACCATGGCACAGAAAACACGCCGATGATGGAAGCCATGAACGCGTCAACCGACGTGGGCATTGAGTCAACGTGTGGTGTTAATGAGCGTCGTGACGTACAGTGCTGGGCAGGTTCAAACCCCACTGAATTTGAACGTTCACGTCCGGTTGCTCGCCTGCTGATGAACGGTAGCGGCCTGTGTACTGGCTGGCGTGTTGGCCCGGACAACCGCATGTTCACCAACGAGCACTGTGTGGGTTCTGCGTCTGAGCTGGCCAACACGGAAGTATGGTTCAACTACCAGCACACCAGCTGTAATGGTTCAAACCTGGAAACTGTGGTGAAAGTCACAGGTAAAGACTTCCTGTCTTCAGACTACACACTGGACTACACCCTGTTCACCATCAACGAGTTCAACAAAGCGGCACCATTTGGCTACTTTGGTCTGGATGTTCGCGATGCGACACAAGGCGAGCGCATCTATATTCCACAGCACGGTTCAGGTAACCCGAAAGAGCTGGCCATTGAGTCAGATCAGAACAGCAGCGGCAACTGTGAAGCTGACGTCGTAACAGCCAATGGCCGCGGCACAGGCACAGACATGGGCTACTACTGTGACACCATTGGTGGTTCTTCTGGCTCACCGGTTCTGGCTGCATCAAGCAACAAGGTTATTGCACTGCACCACTTCGGTGGCTGTACTAACCAGGGTGTTAAAATCAGCAAAATCTGGCCTGAAGTATCGAGCCACTTCAATGGTATTCCGGATGGCGACAACAACAGCGATCCAATGCCAGTAGCCGACTTTACAGCCAACTGTACAGAACTGGCATGTAGCTTTGACGGCAGCGCGTCTAGCTCACCGAATGGCGCTATCTCTCAGTACGAGTGGAACTATGGTGACAACGCAACAGGCTTTGGCGCTTCTGTAAGCCACACTTATGCCGCTGGCGGTAACTACACAGTGTCACTAACTGTAACAGACAGCACAGGTGCAACTGCGACAACCTCGAAGCAAGTGCCTGTCTATGGCCCAGGTGGTGAAGATCAGCTGCAAAAAGGCGTAGCAAGAACTGGCCTGTCAGCTGCACGTGGCGAGATGACTTACTTCTACTTCGACGTGCCAGCGGGCGCTACAAACATCACCTTTGATATCTCAGGTGGCAGCGGTGATGCTGACTTGTACGTACGTAAAGATGCACAACCCACTACCAGCACTTATGATTGTCGTCCGTACCGTTGGGGTAACACCGAAAACTGTACACGCAACGATGGTGCAGGTCGTTACTGGGTCGGTATTCGTGCCTACAACGCTTACTCAGGTCTGAGCCTGGTTGCGGATTACCAGTAATACTGAATTAAACTTTTCTCCCTAAAAAGGCAGCACAGGCTGCCTTTTTATTTATCTGACCCTCACAACGCGTACCACAGCCCTAACCAGGCACGCAGTGAGTCCTCTGCCAGATCGCTTTCCACCCGGGCAACACCTAAATCAAAATGCAGATCGGTCATCCCGGCAGGCGCAAACCAGTTTGCCCATCCGAGCACTTGCTGACTCAGGTCAACTTGCCACTTCACCCCATAGCTTTTCGCAATCCGCTGGCCATCAAGGCGGTGATGTTTTATAAAGAGCCTGGGCTGACCCAGTGACCAGCTGGATGCCAGTTCATAGCCGTAATAATGCCGGCCGGTAGCAAACTGAAAAGGCAGCTCGGGGCTGAGCACCAGATCGCTGCGGGTGCGGCCACTGAGGATATTGTTATCAAACCCGCCCAGACGCAGCAATTGAGCGTCGCGATACTGAGACTGCACACCCGCAAACCAGGGCCAGTCCCACACCTTGCCATACCCTTGCCAGTCATAACCGTGTCCCTGGCTGTCACCACTCAAGATGGCTGCTTTAAGACGATAGCCCAGGGCAGAATCCTGTTGATAGTATTGCCAGCCATGTTCCAGCCCGGTCCACTGCGTGGTCATGGCCTCATCGCCTTCATCATCATAGTGAGTAACCGCAGCAAAAGGCGCAACAGACAAGGTATCAAAGCGCCACTCATAACTCATACTGGTGCTCAGTCCTGTGCCATACAACCTGACCGGCTGTGCCTCACCATGCTGGTGACGGCTGTCTAAGCGGTAGTTGCTCAGGTGGGCATCAAAACGCCAGTCTCCCCAGCGGTAGCGCAGCGCGGCAAAACTGCCATCCAGTACATTGTCGCTGCTCTGTGTCAGTCCCAGTTGCCAAGATAATTGCTGTAGCAGATCGCTGCCTTTGACGCCCACGCTCAGCAATTCACTGGCAGCAGTGCTGGCCTGCGCCGATAATGCCACGGACGCATTTTGCTTCAGCCACTGGTAATCACTGTGGGTAATAGCGTGCTCCTCAGCGTCATAAATCTGAGCTTCAGGCAATACTACGGTATCGGTTTTACCCAGTGGTACCGCGAAATCCTCACTGAGGGCAGTGACCGGCTGTTCCGTGATCTGACTATCCAGCGCATGCAATCGCGTGCCCTGTGGCGTAGATTGAGTATATAACAGCGGCTGATCCGCCCGGGGCACCAGTTGTTCAAAAACCGCTTGTCCGGCGGTGATCAGATACAGGCTGTTTTGCTTTATATCGTAACGATACACACCTAGCTGGCCATTCAGGCCCGCAATAAAGTAAAGCCCTTTTCCGTCTGCTTGCCATCTGGGTGCAGTCAGGTACTGATACCCCTGAGGCATAGGCACACCGTGCACTGTGCCGGATTGCAAGTCTTGTATATACAATTGCCAGTTGCCGTTCAGCGCGGTTTTCAGGTAGGCCAGCTGACGTTTGTCAGGGGCAAGCTGCGGATAATCGTACACAGTGCCGAGGTTGCGCGCCGACAGTGGTGTGACGGTGTTGCTGCTGATCTCGACCCGCACCAATTCAGAAAATCCACTACGTACCTGCTCAGCAAACAGCGTATCTGCGTCCAGCAAAGTAAAACGGCGGATCCCCAGCGACTTCGTTAGTCGCGTCACCTCACCGCTGGGAATATGCCAGCGATACAAATCGTTGACCCGGTTACCCCGCGCCTCATCAACGCGCGCACGGGCAACAAAGTAAAGCGTTTCCTGGTTCAGCCACTGCGGATACTGGATACCTGCAAAATCACTCGCCGCCAGCTCAGCCACTTGTTCACGCTTAAATACGGCCGGGGGCTTATCCGCAATGTCTGTGGGGTCCGCAGCCAAAATGGCCTGTTGTGCTTTGTCGAAGGCTTGTTTGGCTTCAATATTGTCTTCGGTTTTATACACCCGGAGCCAGCGCTCTCCATCTCGGCTGCGCTCTGTCAACGCAATTTGCGAGCCATCCGGGAACAACACGGGATCGCTCGCCGCATAGTCAAACTCTTGCCATAATGGGCTGTTCAGCGTATCCAGGTCGCGCTCTTGAGTCATAGCAAGGTAGGTGTATTCCGCGATAAAGCGACGATACAGCTGTGGCGCACTTTGTCCGAATGCCCCTTCAAAGGCGCTGGCAAAGCTGCGCTTGTGTACGCCATGAACGCGCGTCCAGACAGCATCCAGCGTCTCTTTGCCATACTTGTCCTCGAGCCAGGCCAAAAACCTCACTCCCAGCAAATAAGCCATCGCACTGGAGCGGTAACTGCCATCCCCATTGCTCAGCGCCCCGTAAGACAACAAGGCCCCCTGACGGGCAAACGCACGCAGCAAGGCCTCGCTGTAATTATCATAAAGGCGGCCACGACCCGTCAACCGAGATTCCAACAAGGTGGCATACCCTTCTGCAACCCAGCGGGGTAATACCGCACTGGAAAGATCATAAATATCAAACCAGTCGCGCAGGTGCTGACGCCACACACTGCGGCTGGGTTGAGATAAATGGACCAGGTGGATGTATTCATGCAGGATCAATAGTTGCTGCCAGCCCGGGCTATTGGCAATCACAGAGTCTGACTGTGGCGGCGTGGTAAACAACGCCATCAGCGGGGTGCCAGTACTGGGTAATGCAAAGCCATTTGCCCCATTGATGGGATCAAACACCACCACATCGGCAATACTATCCAGGGCCCGACCCTGTTGCTGTAACACCAAATCTCTGACCAACTCCAGCTCAACGGCTGCGGATCGCGCCCATGCCTGCTGGGTCGGTGTATAGTGTACTCTGAAGTGCTCGGTATGAAGGGTTTGCCAGTCATTGGCGCGAGCCTGAGTGCTCACAACAAGCAGCAAATATGCAGCGCACAACGCAGCAAAAGAAGTTCTCATCAATTGCACAACCATGCTCATCCTCGATGAAGTGATCCAAAGTTGCGCTTAGTATGGCAAAAAATGTGCTTAAGAATCAGTAGGTATTTATCTTTTGAAACACTTTAACCCAATGCAGCTCAGGCATCGCTGTGCTGATCAAGCGAACTAACCATATGTAAAATGCCACCGGCGACGATAAATACCGCAAAAGCTGCAGACAAGCTCAACCCGGCGTACACTTTTGCCAGTGCCAGAATGCCCGCACTACTCCAGGCAAGCAACCCTCTGAGCCTGGCCGTCATCAAACGCGCTAGCCTCAGTTGGCTGACGCACGCAGCCGCGACAATAAATACGATTAAAGGGATTAAAACCAACATAGACCACTCCCGGATCAGGGTTTGCTGGCATGATAATACGACGGCAGCATAGGTTAAGATCAGTATGAGGGTCATTATACGCAAATGATAATTATTATCAACTAGGGAGTGTCATCTTAATAACCGCACCCGCTCGCTCACCTCGCTGTTCGTTGCCAACATCAAACTGGCCCTCATGACATTCAATCACATGCTGGCTGAAGGTCAGCCCAATGCCCTGTCCCTCGGTTTTGGTGGAATAAAACGGCGTCAGCACATTGTCGAGATTGGCAAATCCGCCCCCTTCATCCGCCACCTCTATCACCACCGCCGGGCTGAGGTAATAGCTACGTATCAGCACCTGGTGGCCAGCTGGTGTGGCAGTCTGATTGGCTTCGATGGCATTTTTAACCAGGTTGATCAGGACCTGCTCAAGCAACTGCGGATCGCAATGACACTGCTGCGCCTGGCAATCCAGTGCTACACACTGTGCCGGGTGCTGTGATGCAAATAAATCCTGCACTGACGTAAACAACGGGTGGAGCTGCACCTGCTGAACCTGAGGCTCAATGGCTTTACTTATCTCGCCATAACGGGCAACAAAGTGCTGCAAATGCTGACAACGCTGCTCAATGACCCCCAGTGCTTGTCGCTCTCTGGCTGAGTTTGCACGCTCCGCCAGGCTTTGCGCCAATGAACTCACCGGGGTCAGCGAGTTACGTATTTCATGACTGATCACCCGGATCAGTTGCTGCCAGGCTGCCAGCTCTTTTTGCCTCAGCGCTTTGGTAATATCCAGCGCGACCAGTAAACTGTGGCGCTTGCCTTGCTCATAAAAATAGCTGCTGTGCAGCTGCCAGCGAGCTCCCTGTGTGTGACTGACAAACTGCCACCCCTGCTGCGTTTCTTCCAGCCCCAGAGACAGGGCTGTTGCCCCTTTATAATGCTGCCAGGGTTGTCTATACAAGGATTCAAAAGCTTGATTTGCATAACTTAATCGTGATTCTTCGGTAAAAACCAGGATCGGGGTATTGAGCTTGTCGATCAGCTGATAAATAACAAAGATCTGTGAATTATAACGCGACTTTTGATGATGTAACTGCTCGCCCAGCGCTATCAACTGCTGTTCAAATGCCGCCACCTGCCCGGAACGAAAATGGGGCCGGATCTGTTGGCTGAAATCCGCCTGTTGCATGGCCTCAAGCTGCCAGTGTGCGCGCGAAAAAATGCTCTCCAACTTTGCCAGACGCTGTATTTGCAGACGCCACAATAGTCCGCTGACGCCTCCCGCTATGAGCGTACTCTGCCACCATGGCATCGCCTGCTGCCACAATAAATATGACAACAGGGCCACGACGACTAAGCCCAGCAAAGCAAGATGCACATGTAGCCCGCGCTCAAAGTTAGCTTTCATTACGCAGCCCGTATTTGTCCAGTCGGCGATATAAAGAGGACTTAGTCAGCCCAAGTGCCCGGGCTGCTTCACTAACTTGGCCCTGATGCAGTGCCAGGGTCTGCTCTATCAGGGTTTTCTCGACCTCCGCCAGCGTCCGGCCCGACGGTTGAGCCCCCTCATTATACGACAGCTCGGGTTCAGGGCTGGACAGACGCAGCTGACAGTCCACAACACCGATCTGTGCCCCTTCACTGAGCAATAAAGCTCGCTCCATCACATGACTAAGTTCACGAATGTTACCGGGCCAGCGGTAGGCCAGCAATGCAGCCTGTGCCTCACTATCCAGTACCTTAGTGTCGAGATTGTAACGTGCCGCGTGGCGCGCAAGCAGATAATTGGCCAGTGGCACTATGTCATCCAACCGTGCGCGCAATGGCGGAAGCTCAAAGGTAAAGGTATTGATGCGATACAACAGATCGCTGCGAAACTGCCCTGCGGCCACCGCTTTTTCCAGATCACTATTGGTGGCGCAGATCAGACGAATGTCGGCACGCTCTGTGCGACTGCTACCGACCCGCTCATATTCACCACTTTCCAGCACCCGAAGTAACTTGGCTTGTTGCGTCAGCGGAATGGTCGCGACCTCATCAAGGAACAAAGTCCCGCCATCAGCCAGTTCAAAACGCCCGCTGCGCTGCGATTTAGCATCAGTGAACGCCCCTTTGGTGTGCCCGAACATTTCACTCTCAAACAAACTCTCAGGAATGGCGCCCATATTCACACTGATCAAAGGGCCATCTCGGCGTGCCGACTGACTGTGTAGCGCATCAACGAGGTAACTTTTGCCACATCCACTTTCACCACACAGTAAAACGCTGGCGTTAGTGACTGCGATCCGCTCCAGCTTCCTGAATAAGGTTTTCATGGCCTCTGAGCGCCACGTATAAGCCGGTAACGTAACCTCAGTATCTGCCACCACACTTTCTTGTGTTTGTAGCGCGCTGAGCTTACTTTGCTTTCGGATCGCATCCAGCAATTGCAGGTTTTGCCAGGGTTTTTCGATAAAGTCTGCGGCGCCCAGGCGCATCGCCTCCACGGCCAGTGTCACACTCCCCCAGCCGGTCAAACAGATCACCGCCGGTGCACCATCTAACGACTTCAACCAGCTCAAAAATGCCAGTCCCTCATTGCCGGATGTGGTGTCGCGGGTAAAATTCATATCGAGCAGGATCAGCTCTATTTGCTTACAACTCAAAAACTGCTTAGCCACGTCTGGATGCTCTGCTTCAAACACCTCAAAACCATGATCTTCAAGCAAAAATGCCGCGCTTAAGCGCACCTCCGGATTGTCATCCACAATGAGTACTGCCATCGTATTCCCTGTCCGATTATTACTGCGTTCAGAATACGGGAAATTGACCAAGACGAAAAGCGTCCGACAGACGCTTGTGTCCATGCCGCAGGCACAACGCTATGAGAAGTGACCTACTCACTGGCTAAGTAGCTTAGTAGTGCCCGTGTCGAGCACGGGATGACGAGGTGTAAAACAGTGAACAGTGCAGCGCGCTAAAGTGGTACCCAGGCAAACATGGCTTGGAGTAAAGCTACGAGTGGGCACACTTCCATATGGAAAGCACCCAGTTACCAAAGTGAACAGTGCCTGGATCTTTAAAACGGCCACTTCGCCTTGCGCAAAGGCCGCGCTAAAGCACGACTTTGCACGATAGCTGCGAAGCGTTGCTTCGGTCTATATTGAGGTACGAGTGGGCACACTTCCATGTGGAGGGCATCAGGTTACCAAAGTGAACAGTGCCAGGATCCTTAAAACGGCTCACTTCACCTTGCGCAAAGGCCGCGCTAAAGCACGACTTTGCACGATAGCTGCGAAGCCTTGCTTCGGTCTTACTGAATCCAACTGATTTTGGTGGTTAGGGTGTGGGATTCACCCGGGGCCAGTGTCACTGCATCATCCATCACATTGGCCGCTTCCAGACACAGCATAGTGTGGTATTCATCGTCGCGGAAGTTGCTCAGACGTTTGGACTTTTCTATCCAGGGGTTCCATAACACACAAGAACTTGAGTGTTCGCGGCCTACTTCAATTTTGCCATCTGGCGTTTCAATGATTTGTACTTCGGATGCCTGGGTGTAAACCATGTCGGTTTCGCGGCCAAAGGTGACCACTTCGTTCTGAACAAATGGGCCTTCACCAAACTCAATATAGTTTGCCCCTTGCAACCCATCCACACGGGTTTGGGTTATTGCTGGCGTTGGAAAATAGGTGTGCAGCGCCTGTGTCAGGGTAAACGTTTCACTGCCAGTATTGGTGTTGCAGAGTTTAACTTCGAGCTGCTCACTAAGTACAAACTCGACAGTCAAACTGGACTCATAAGGCCAGAAAGTACGGTCAATAGAGGCCATAGGCAAAGACAACACAATGCGAATTGCAGCATCGTCTTCTTCAACACGCTCTGCACGCCAAACCTGCTTACGCGCAAACCCATGCGCAGGCCAGTCTGGATTAGCATGCACCCCAAACCAAGGCCAACAAATGGGAATGCCACCACGAATAGATTGGCCCTCCAGGTAGGTTTCATCCTGGGATACCCATAACAGGTTTTTCTGACCTGTTGGAATGAACTCGGTGATCTGTGCACCTTGAAGATAAATTTTAGCCTGACACTGAGGTCCGTTAACGTCAAAATACTCCAGGCCGGACTCGGTACGTGCCAATTTTACTGAGGCAGAAAGTTCCATATAACACCTATTTTTAAACTAAACTGGCACTACCTTACCTAAATTGCCCGGGCGGTGTAAGAGGTACCCATCGAATATGAGTGATCTTCATCACATCCCTCGCTTATTACACCTTAAACTGGCCCACCAGGCGGGTCAGTTGTTCAGATAATCGCTGCATTTTATCGCCATTTTCGCTGGTGTTATTGGCCACATCGCTGACACTGTCGGCCGCATTTTTTATTTCAATCACATTACGGTTAATGTCTTCTGCAACGTGCTGCTGCTCCTCAGCTGCGGTGGCGATTTGTGTATTTAGATCACTGATGGTTTGAATCGACTGGGTGATTTCGCTGAACTGGCTTTGCGCAGAGTCGGTCAGCTCTACCGTTTTATCTGTGCGGGTCAAACTGCTGCGCATATCCAGCGACACCCCTTCTGTCATTTTTCTCAACTTGTCGAGCTGTGAGGCGATTTCTTCGGTTGATTCTGAGGTGCGTTGAGACAAAGCCCGGACTTCGTCGGCAACCACCGCAAACCCCCGACCATGCTCACCAGCCCGGGCAGCCTCAATGGCTGCATTCAATGCCAGTAGGTTAGTTTGTTCAGCAATCCCACGGATCACACTGAGAATTGACATGATATTTTCACTTTCACTATCCAGCTGATTAATGTCTGACGTTGCCCGCTTAATCACATCTGACAGCGCAACCACACTGTCTACTGCCTCCGACATCACCGACTGACCCAGCTCTGAAGCCTGCTGAGTTTGGGTGGCCAGCTCTGCGGCATTCGCACAACTGGATGCCACTTCGTTGGCCGTTGCCGCCATCTGATTAATGGCCGTTGCAGCCATTTCAAGGGCTTGTTGTTGCTGCGCAGTTGAACTGGTTAGTTCCTCCGACTCTGAGGCCGTAGCGCCGGCCGTTTGATTGAGCTGCTGAGCGCACGTATTAATATCTGTCACCAGCTGGGCGATCAAATTAAGAAAGCTGTTGAAGCTATCCGCCAATTTGCCGGTTTCATCTTTGCTGTCGACCTCTAAACGTTGCGTCAGATCGCCGCCTCCCTGGGAGATGACGGTCAAGCCATCACTGACTTCCACAATCGGGCCAGATAAAACATTCGCGATATAGTTAGCCAGTACCACAAACAAAGCCACCAGCACCACACTCAGGATCACCAGAGTCCAGGTCATGGCATTGGCCGCTGCCATCACTTCACTTTGTTCCACAAATGCAATGAACTTCCAGCCCAGCTTCTTTGACGTGTAGATACTGGCGAAGTAATCAGTATCATCAATCTGAATTTCATACAGCCCGGACTGATTACTGGCAAGGGTTTTATACAGACCGTTTTCGACCTGTTTAACATCTTTGAATCGATAATCGCTATGTTTGGCATCGACCAGAATTTTACCCGTGTCTTCCACTAGCATCAGATAGCCCGTTTCACCGAGTTTGACCTCCCGAATGATCTTAGTCAGGCCCTGTAATGAGACATCCATGCCCGTGACACCAATCTCCCGACCATTGGATCTGACGGAGCGCACGGTTGAAACAATCGCCATATCATCCGGTGCCCAATAATAAGCATCGGTCATTGCAGTTTGGCCATTGGCCGCTTGCCCGCTGCGATACCAGGGCCTGGGACGAGGATCATAGTTTGCACTCACTTCACCCTGAGGCCATTGAATATAACCACCTTCAGTGTTACCAAAGTAGATATAAGCAATCCCCGGATGGGTATCTCCAAAGCGCTCAAACAAATCATAGACGGCCTGCTCTGTCTCGCTGCCAGCACGGGAGTTAAGCGCAGTCGCGGTACTATTACCGGTATAAACCTGTACGCCGCTTTGTGCCCGGGTGAGCTTGGGATTGGTCGCCAGGAACTCGACATTCTTCGCAATTTCATCGAAGAACATACCTATTCCATTGTCGACCTGAAGGGCTTCCCGACCACTCATCTCCACGAACTTATCGAGCGCCAGTTGCCGTGTCTGGGACACAATCAGCACAGCGATAATTAAAATAGGCGAGACGATGGCAACGATAAAAGCCAGTCTGAGCTTTTGCGAAATAGTCATAGAGTGGATTCCTCACGGGATGGGTTGGCTGTGCCAACACACTAAAACGCACATACCATAGCGTTGCTGATCAAATTCACGTTACTGCTCAAAAATATAGTTTATAGTTGCGCAACTATCCAAAGGATCAGGGAAAATTCCTGGCGTTCATAGCGGATTTCTTGGAACATAAGAGTGAATGGTCTAGGCTATTGAGAGATAATTTATTCTCACTAACTCAACCATACGGGTATTCTCCCATGCTAAAACGCTCTCGACTCATGACGGCTCTTTGCGGCGCTATGATGTTGTCTTCTGGTCCCGCCATTGCCAGCGAAGATGAACTGGCACAGTTAAAGAAGCAACTTGAACTGCTGCAGCAAAAAGTGCATAAAATGGAACGCGAACAGGCACGCGAAAAAGCACAGGCCAAAGCCGATAAAAAAGCGCGCCAGGCCGACCCTGCCAAGCCCAGTATCAAAGTGGGCGGTGCTGTGCGGACTAACCTCAGCCACACGTCGTATGACGACGATAACAAAAACCGCGGCGGCGATTTTGACTTCGATATTTTTCGGCTTAACTTTTCCGGCAATGTGGGCGGTTTTGGCCTCAATGCCGAGATCCGCTTTTTCGACTACATGACCGCCGTTAAGTATGCCTATTTACATTATGACTTTGCCAAAGACTGGCAGGCACAGCTGGGTATGACCAAAGTGCCTTTTGGTAACTGGCCTTACAACTCACATAATTACTTTTTTAACACCACTTACTACGTGGGGTTAGAAGACGATCACGATATGGGCGTGTTGTTTAAACGCAAAATTGCCGACAACTGGCAGCTGGATCTGGGTTTTTTCAAAAATGATGAGCTGGGCGGTGTCGATGGTTATGTAGAAGACCGCAGCGATCGCTACTCATACGACATAGTTGGCTTTCGCAAAACCGGCGATGGCATCTATGATGATCCAACCCAGCCGCTGGGCGAATACAACACCTTTGCCGGCCGCTATGCCTATCATTTCAAGCATAAAGGCGGTACCACCGAGCTGGGCGTCTCTGGTTTAAGTGGTGGCCTGCACGACGGGACCGAAAGAGCCGGTGATTACATGGCCTGGGCTATCCACTTCAACGGCAACTATGGCCCCTGGAACCTGCAATTGCAGCACGGTGAGTACGAATACGATGTCGATACACCTGCCACACGTATGGCCGTCGGCGCCTATGCATTTTTTGATTCTATTGCTGCCGAGGCAACGATGAGCAATGCCAATATCGCATACAGCTTACCGGTACAATTTGGCCCAATCACAGGGCTGCAATTCTACAATGACTACGGCATTATCTACGATAAATCGGACGACAGCGAAGACACCTGGATGAACGTCACCGGTGTTTCTCTCTCTGCGGGTGCGTTCTTTAGCTACATAGATTATGTGCTCGCCAAAAACCAACCCTTCGTGGGTGGATCCATTGCGGGTAACAGCGACGAGACTGAGCGCCGCTTCAATATTAACATTGGCTACTACTTCTAAGTGCCACCAGCAGCGGCGTTTCGGCCGCTGCTTAACGCTTCATAGTGCATAGATATCACACACCAACTCATCACCAACTTGGGTAAATATTACACACAGCGCGAAAATATTACAGCGACTATTCGTCTGTTTTTTTTTAGCTATAATGAACAGAGTAGGTCACACCGATAGTACACACACGGGATAATACCGGGAAGGACTGCGATGAAAAAACACGCACAAAAACTATTTAACCGTTGCTTCTGGTTACACCTTGCCGGGATCTTATGTGTGGCGCTGGGTTTTATTGGCATGGCGCTGCCCGTGATGCCAACCACGATTTTTTTTATTCTGGCACTGGCTTGCTTTACCCGCTCTAACCCCAAATTAGCCAACTGGCTGCTGGCTCATCCCAAATTTGGTCCCACCCTGGCTGCCTGGCAATCCCATCAAGTTGTGCCAGTCAAAGGCAAATGGGGCGCGGGTTTAGGGATGCTATTTGGCTTTGCGATCTTATGCATGACCACCGCGCCCTGGTTTGTACTGGTCGGCGTCGCGTTAACCGAGCTGATGGTCATGGCCTATTTGCTCAGCAAACCGTCCGAGTTGCCCGCCAGCTAACATTTACCACTTTGACGGTGTATGTTTGGCTTCAGGTTTTCTGCGCAGCAACGTTTTGATTGTGGGTCGTACAGAGTATCAACATCACGGCACCGCACATAATTGCTACGTCAGCAATATTAAACACCCCCGTTCGCAATTCACCGATCCCCAAATTGAGAAAGTCGATCACCGCACCATTGTTAAGCACCCGATCAATCAGGTTACTCACACCGCCAGACAACACCAAAGACAAGCCAGTGATCTGGTTACGATTCAAGTCCTCACTTTTCAATGTGTATAGTAAAATCGCCACCAACAGCAAACCAATCACACCAATAAACAACACACTGCGCAATGGCGCTGGTAATTCACTGCCTAAACTCAAAAACACACCGCTATTTTCCCGGTAGCCAAGGCGCACCAGGTCATGCCAGTAGCTGGCCATCTGCCAACCATTTAAGTAGTCACTTGCAAACCACTTACTGAGCTGATCCAGGCACATACCTGCACCCGCTATCACAGATATCCAGTATACACGTTGTTTAGTTGTCATACGTTGTTGTCTTTATTTGTTGGCAGTATGCCACTATAAAACGCGCATTGTGACACCGGCATGACAGGTTGGATGAAATATACATTGTTTAGCAGATACCATACAGAAGATTACAATTGCCCCATGACATTCGCTCCATGCTGCCAATTGAGGCGATTTCAACTACACTCAGAACAGTGAGAAAATAAGGGGACTGGTTTGCGCAATTTCGTGTTAGTGGCGTTCGTCTGGTGCCTGACATGTGCTTCTCCATTGCTAGCAAAACCCATTCTGCTGGGCAGTCATAGCGTATGGCCACCTTATGTACAGGACGATGATCGTGGTCTTAGCTATGATATCGTTGCCGCAGCCTTTGCTCGCAGTGGCGAAACCTTTGCGCTTGAAGTCGCGCCATTTAGCCGGGCAATGCGCCTGGCACAGAGTGGGGAAGTCGATGTAATCCCGGCACTTTGGCATACTCAGGCACGTGCACAGCAATTTTTCTTTAGCACCGCGTATTTGCACAATGAACTCATTTTTATCTCACTCGCCGCGCACGCCCTGCCTTTTTCTGGATTAAGATCTCTCAATGGCAAACGCGTGTGTATGATCCGTGGCTTTGCTTATCAAAACTTGGTTCGTGGGTATCCCGCTATCGGCGTGATCAGCCAGCTACATTTAAGCGAATGTCTGCAACAGCTGGCCCGGGGCCGGGTCGATGGTGTAATTGCTGATCGGTTTGCCGCGGCCTATGCAATCACCCACCATTTTCAGCAAGAGATATTCACCGTACACACTCAGGTCATCGCATCATGGCCACTTCATATTGGAATCCTCAAAACACATCCCCGATCCCGTAAGCTTATCGGCCTGTTCAATCAGGGCCTCAGCGACATCATCCAGGATGGCACCTATCAGCATCTGCTCTCGCAGTATCCACAGATCGGCCAGGAGCAAGGTATCAATCCTATCTCACAATAATCACAAACATGTCTTGTACCCGTAACTTAGAGTGAATTATTGAAAGCACTGTCTATAATTTAATCACGCTCTCTTGGTCCGTTGACTTAAAACTGATAGAGATTAACCTGTTAGGTCGTTATCAGTGACACCCTGGCGTGTTAGCGGTGTACGTATCAGTTCGCCGTTTTAAACGCTCCGGCATGGCATGCCTGGGTATGAAATAATGCTTACAAACAAAGTTGACTGGCAGTACCAGAGAATAATCGAACCTTGGGTGATCTGTTATGCAGCTATTACTTCATCGCGCGTTTATTCCGGTCGTTTTGCTGGTTGGACTGCACACTAGTGCAGCGCTGGCCGCAACGACACCGCTCACACAACTCCAATCAGCACTCGAGCAGGGACAATTTGAACAGGCTTATGCATTAGCGCAAGCACAATTCGAGACTGCCGCTGGCGATCCTGCCTTTGATTTTATGTACGCCAGAGCCGCACTCGAAACGGGTCATTATAATGAGGCTGTGTTTGCCCTTGAGCGGGTGCTCGCCGCCAAACCTAATCATCAACCCAGCTTGTACCTGCTAGGCCTGACCTACAACAAGCAAAAGAATTACCCGCAAGCTGCCAGTACACTCAGCTCGCTACTGAATACGCCACTCAGTGATGAGTTTAGACAACAGGTAACGCGTGCGCTGGATGCCATTGAAGACAACCTTGCCAGCCTGAAACAGAAATTGAAGCACCGGATTTCATTGGCGCTGGGCCACGACAGCAACGTCAACAGTGGTACCACAGATGACCGCATAGTGATTGGCGGCCTGCCCATTTTGCTCGATGAAACTAGCCGCGAAGCGTCGGATTCCTTCGCCCGTGCCAGTTATCGTTTTGATGGCCGTTGGCAACAAACTCAACATCAGGCATGGCGAGCCAATCTTCAGGTATCAGATCAACGGCACCAGGACAGCGATGAATTCGACCGAACTCAGCTTAGCGCTAACCTCAGCTACATTCAGGATATTGCGGCCTTTCAGCTGCATCTTGGTACCCAGCTGGGTGTTATGTCACTGGACTCTGCGACTTATCAGCAAGATGCAGGCGTGTTTGGTGCGCTGAGATACGCCATCAATGAACACTGGGCAGCGACCGTCAATATAAGCGCGTTTAATTTGAACAATGTCCGAGACAGTGCTCTTGACAGTCGCTTATATACTTCTGGTTTGGCCCTCAGCCGGGCAACCCGAAACTGGCTATTACGCCTGAGTGCGGGATATACCTGGCAACCAGCGCGAAACCCTGAAGGCGAGCATTATGCCCGTGACTACAGCCATTTTAGTGCCTCGATGGTGTATCGGTTCAATGATGCACATCGCCTAAATGCCAAAGTGCAATACCGGGATATTGAACACAGAGCAGCGCACCCTTTCTTTTTACAAGTGCGAGACGAAACACTGCATATTGCACACCTGGCCTGGCAATACCAGATAAGACCAGCCTGGAGTCTGGAAACTAAGCTGGCTTACTACGACAAAGACAGCTCACTGCAACTGTACAGTTATGATCGTACTGAATGGTCCTTAGGAGTACATTATGATTTCTAATTTTCGCACCCGCTGGCAGCCACTCAGACACAGCACCCACCTGACTCTACTGTTATCCGGCTTGTTCTTTGCAACCGTCAGTCAGGCTGCCCCGGCGGGCAAAACCCTGATGTCCCGTGGCCAAGTAGTGGCAACAGCCAGTGACAGCGCCGAACAGCGCGCACTAAAACGTCGCAGCCCGGTTTTTGATGTCGATGTGGTTAATACCGGACAACAAAGTAATGCCCAGCTGCGTATGCAAGATGGTGCTTTAATCGCCTTAAAGGAAAACACCCAACTGATCATCAATGAATATAGCGGTTCCTCTGAAGAGGATGGCTCTGTTGTGATGGAATTAGTGACGGGCGGACTGCGCACCATTACAGGCAAAATAAAGGGCAACAAAGACAATTATCAGCTCCGCACCCCAGTCGGCAGTATCGGGATCCGAGGCACGCATTATGAAGTTGAATGGCAAGGAGATGCTCTACTGCTGGCCGTGTGGGATGGCACCATTGAAGTCAGCGTCAACGAGGAGCCGTTGCTGCTCGGGCAAGAAGGTAACTTTTCCTTTGCCAGTGTCAGCCAAAGCGGTGAAGTAACGCCCCTACTTGCACCACCATCACAACTGACCCGGCTCACGCCAACCAGCCAGGGCGCTGCCAGCGGTAACGATCCAGATGAGCAAAACGATGACAGTAACACTGAGGATACCAGCGCTGAGCTAGATGACTCTCCTGCTGAGGCAACAACACTGACTATTGCGCAAACCCCGGTAGCCACCCCTCCTGCGGCCCAAGAGGCCTTTGAAGCCGCCTTGCCCGATGTCGGTCGGGATATCTCTGATAACGGCTTTATTACGGAAGAGAGCCTCGACACCGTCGGGATCGAGCCCCTTGAAGATCTACTTGCCGAGCGAACCGGGACGGCCCTATACACCACGCTTGAACGCACCGAGTTTAACTCTACTGCTGGCGCAGTCAGCAACATCCAAATGCAGATCAATGTCGACTTCGACAATGGCACAGTGCCGCAAGGCGTGCTGTCGTTTAACGACCAACAAGGCGAATGGTTTGCCGCCTTTAATGGCCTGATCGACGCCAGTGGCATGACGCTGGGCGTCAACTTTGCCTCGCATGGGCAAAATCTGGCTGAAGGCACTATCGAAACCCAGTTCAGCGACGAGCTAAACAAGCTGCGTGGCAATTTTAATTTGAACGAAATTGATGAGCCGAGTGTTACCGCTTCTGGCTTGTTTATTTTGAGTCAACCTTAAGGGGGATGGGGGATGAAGCGCTCGCAATTACACCAACTGGGCATTCTGACACTGTTTTGTACCGGGCTTTTAACAGGTTGCTCAGGCGATGGTGACGACACAACAAACACAACACCCAACCAAAATACGACCACTGAACCACCTGCCCAAGATAACGGCGCCGATCAGCCAGATACACCATCAGGCCAGGTCAGTTTGATCCCTTTTGACTATCAGCCCAAGTTCGCAAACCGTATCCTCGCCGCGCGCCAGGTGGTCAACACACAGTTTGTAAACGGAACGGGCAACGTCCTGTTCCCCGATACACAGCGTACCTACCGGGGTAACCTAACCGTCTCGCTGGATGCTATCACCGATCCGGAAGGTGTAAGCCGGGTACTGCTCGGCTTTGACAATGCAGAGCAGGCACAGGTTTTATGCGATGGCAATTGCAGCGATCCATTCGCGTTTACCGAAACGGGTATTAACCCGGCTAATTTTGCGCAGCAACCAGGTAGCCTGCAATTACAGGTCTGGGTAGAAGACAATGACGGTAATCTCACCACAGTGGCCACCCAACAAATTACCTGGTTACCACGCAGTATCGCGTTTAATAGTACGCCACGCAGTGACGGGAGCGCGGCACTGGACTGGCAGCCACTGCCCAGTTTCTTGCGCTATAACGCCTATCTGGCCGAATCACCCATTGATGATGTGCGCAACATCACCACCTTGCCAGGTGGCCAGCGAGTCATCGCTTTAACCGACTCTACGCACACCTTCAGTGGATTAGATCCACAAAAACACTATTACACCCGCATCACTGGCATTGACGGCAGCGGTGAAAGTGCCTTCAGCGAGTCACGCATGCTAGCAGCCTCCAACCTAATCACCCCTGTCGCCGTTGCGGACAGCTTTAGTGGTGTTCAGTTTGAGTCACTCTCGGGTAACTTGCTGAACAACGACAATGCCAATGGCCTCGAACCACTGACCTTGGTCACCACAGCAGTGCGCGATCCACAAAACGGTACGCTGACTCTATTTGCCGACGGCCGTTTTACTTATGAACCCCGAGAGAGCTTCTTTGGCACCGATGGATTTCGCTATCGTATCGTCAATAGCCAGGGCGTCACCGCCGAAGCCGAAGTCACCTTATTAATTGAGCGTGTCAATCAGGACCCGATCGCCTTTGACAATCACTATGCGCTGGCACAGAACAGCGAGCTCACTGTCAGTGGCGCCGGGCTGCTGGTAAATGACATAGACTTCGATGGCGATGCACTCACGGTGAACACCACGCCCGTCACCGATGTACAAAATGGCACCCTGACACTCAATGCAGATGGGAGTTTTAACTATCAACCCAACTCTGATTTTATCGGCACAGACAGCTTTGAATACCAGGTGGAAGATGGCAATGGTGGCTCAAACACAGCCACTATCACACTGCTTATAGAGACCGAAGTCAGTAATTTTCCGCCCGTCGCAGTCAATGACAGTTATCAGACTAACGAGGATGAACAGCTGTTTGTCGACCTCCCTGGCGTGCTGGAAAATGACAGTGATGCCGATGAAGATACGCTGACCTTATCGATAATAGAGCAACCCTTAATGGGCACACTAGAGCTCAGTGACACAGGGAGTTTCCGCTATACCCCGCAACAAAATAGCTATGGCCAAGACTATTTCGTCTATCAAATTGATGATGGCGCAGCCAGTGTGCAGGCTTTTGTGGTGATTGAAGTCAGCGAAGTCAATGACGCGCCTTTGGCCAACGATGACAGTGTTGAAGTCGCACAAGGGCAGCCAGTCAGCATTGCGGTGGCAGCCAATGACCAGGATATTGATGGCAGTCTGAACCCAACCAGCCTGATGCTGATCGAAGGGCCCAGTCATGGTGATGTGAGCCTGAATGCAAACCGCACCCAGTTCATTTATCAGAGTGAACCGAGCTACCGGGGTAGCGACAGTTTTACCTACCAAATTCAAGATGACAGAGGGGCAACGTCCAATGTGGCTCATGTCTTTATCGAAGTCACAGGCAACAACCTGCCACCGATTGCTGTAAATGACAGCGCCACTACGACCCAAGGTGTAGCGGTTGCCATAGATGTACTGGCCAATGACAGCGACAGTGACGGCAGCCTGAACTACAACAGCCTCACTGTGGTCACAGCCCCAACAAACGGCAACGTGACACTGGATACTGTAGAGCTGAGCGGATTTATCTATAGCCCGCAAAGCGGCTTCTCAGGCAGTGATTCTTTTACTTATCAGGTACAAGATAATGAAGACGGTCTTTCCAACACTGCAACCGTCACCATTACGGTTGAACCACTTAATCAGCCACCGGTTGCCGTGAATGACAGCGCCACAACGACCCAAGAGGTAGCGGTTGCCATAGACGTACTGGCCAATGACAGCGACAGTGACGGCAGCCTGAATTACAACAGCCTCACCGTGGTCAGCGCCCCGACTAACGGCAGCGTGACATTGGATACCGTAGAGCTGAGCGGATTTATCTATACCCCGCAAAGCGGCTTCTCAGGCAGTGATTCTTTTACCTACCAAGTGCAAGACAATGAAGGGGATCTTTCCAATACTGCAACCGTCACCATTACAGTTGAACGGCTCAATCAGCCACCGGTTGCGGTGAATGACAGCGCCTCTGTCGAAGTCGCCCAGTCTGTCACTATCACAGTGTTGGACAATGACAGTGATGCCGATGGCACACTGCAAGCCGGCACCGTTGAGATAGTACAAAGTGCGCAAATGGGCACCACAGAAGTAAGTAGCAGCGGGGAGATCACCTATTTTCATACTGGCACGTCGGAGGGAGCGGACAGCTTTACCTATCAAGTGCAAGACAACCAGGGAGCAGTCTCCAACACTGCCACCGTGACCATTACTATCACAGCGCCGAATACAACCCCGGTGGCCGTCGATGACAGTGTACAAGTCGATAAAAATGAGGGTGTAGGCATCGCCATCCTGAACAATGATCAGGCCAAAGGGCGTGATCTACTGGTCAATAGCGTAATGGTTGTTATTGGACCCTCCCACGGCAGTGTCTCAATAGATTCAGCCAATGGCACAGCCCTTTACGTTCCCCAGTTTAACTTCGTCGGCAGTGATAGTTTTGGTTACGTGGTGAGCAACGACCTGGCCGAAATTTCCAACGTCGCGACGGTCACCATCACCGTGAACGACAAAAACTACGCACCCACTGTAGAGCCCGGTTCGGCAGAAATAGAGACGGATATCAGCAATGGAACGCAGGTGCTGCAGATCAGTGCCTCAGACCCAGATGGCGACTCCCTCACCTATCAGCTATCAGGCAACAACGCGACAATTTTCTCGGTCGATGCGGATGGTAAGGTCACCGTTGCAGACGCCGAACAGCTGGCCAGCAATGGAGAGCAAACCTATACCCTGACCGTCACAGTCTGTGACTCTGGTACACCTCAGCTATGTGCACAAAGCGAGATCACCATCTCCGTTACACAAGCAGCACCGAGCTATGTTGCCACTAAGCGAAGTACATTTGGTAATGACGGCAACTTAACGGTGGCGCTCAATGCCAGCCTGGAATTCCACAACCCCGGCGAAACCATTCTGCTTAGCGATGGCAAACTGATCAGCGTTGGCGCTGTTGGTCATTTCAATGACGCCGCCAGCCGCAATATTCACCGTGCTTACGTCAGCAAGCAACTCAGTGATGGCCGCCCTGATAATAGCTTTGCGGAGGCAGGCAACTTCCAAAGTAGCTTCGGCATCGAGATTGAGAGCATTCCACAGGATGTCTGGGCAAAAGTAGCGGCTGTTGATGAACAGGGGCGTATTTATGTGGCAGGTTACGTCAATTTCTTAAGCTCACAACAACTACTCTTATTCCGTCTGCTCGGCGATGGTTCATTGGATACCAGCTATGCCAACAACAATGGCTATATGATCTTACCTTTAGGCAGCAACGTGTTTGTTACCCCCGTTGCTATTGCGCTGGAAGACAATGAAACCATCACCATCCTGAGTAATATCAGAGCCACCAGCACCGCAACAACTGGCACAGTGACGCTGTCCAGGATCACAGCTCAGGGCGAGGTCACCACGACCCAAACGCTGGCAGAAACGCCCACCAAGAATGCACGGGGCATGGTCACTTTGCCTTCTGGAGACTACCTGGTGTATGGCGAGATTACGTCGACCGAAACGGGTGAGGATGTAATGTTAATGCGCTTCACACAAAGCACGCTGGCTCCGGATAGCAGCTTCCAGAACAACGGCCTGCTACAAATCAATATCACCACAGTGCCCGAAGGCGCAGACGGCACCGAGTTCAATGACACTGCCCGTCATGTGCAGATTAAAGACAGTAATACCCTATTGGTTACCGGGCTGACAACACTGGACGAATTTGGCGAAGAACGCTCTGCGTACTTACTGCAATTGAGCATGGATGGCGTGCTGGACACGGCCTTTGCTGGCACAGGTAAACGCGTCTATCTGCTCAGTGAACTCCCCACAGACTCAGACAATGATATCTCTGGTTATGCTGCAACCGGCATAGGGATCGCAGCGGATAGCGATACTTACTATCTGGCCATTCAGCGCAGTTTCTTTAGTAGTGATCAGGCAGTTCAGGTAATCAAGGTTGGCCTCAATGGTGATGTAGATACCAACTGGCTCCCTGGCAGCAATGGCTACAGCCTGTATCATGGTACCGGGCTCAAGGTATTCGATTTCCTGGAAACCCAGGGTGGGTTGTTATTCAGTGGTCAGAAATTCAATCATCTGGGTAACAACTACCTATCAGAGCTCTGGCTTGGTGAAATAACCACAGCAGCCGAACTGAACCCGAACTTTGGCTCCTTTGGTCAACGCACTGTCAGTGTCGGCCGTCGAGACGAATCCTTTGTCGCCGGACAAATATCGACCTTTAGCGCCTCCTTAGGACATCTATTGCTCGGGGGCCAGGCAGCAACCTGGCAAACGACACCACAAACCGTGCCGTACGTACTGAAACTCGATAGTGTGGGCCAACGGACGAATACCTTTGCCAATCTGGGCTTGGTATCCACTGTGCCCGCTACAACTTTAGGACCGATGTCCAGCGCCACCGTGGGTGCCATTAAGGAAAACAGCACAGGCGACGTTTTACTTAGTGCCTCTGGCAACGTATCGGTATCAGCGGGGGATGAGCAAGCCATGGCAACACTGAATAAGTTCAGTAACTTAGGAGCTCTGGATAGCGGCTTTGCCAACAACGGTGTGCTGAGCTTGCTCGCCAGCGAGTATCAAGCAGAGTCTACCGCATTAGAGCTAACTCAGTTAACAACGCTGCCGAGTGGGAATATTCTGGCCCTGGGTCAGGCAACAGCCAGTTGTTATGTGCACAGTATAGCCTTTGTCATCCCCAGCTCTGGAAGCTTACCTGCTCACTTTGATTACCCCATTCCGAGTGGTTACAGTTGCAGCCCCAATGCACATAAAGTATCTATGATCCATACTGTAGGAAGTAGCCTGGTCGGCGTTGGCCAAAGTCAACCGGGGCCGACGGCACCTCAACTGCTGCTCGCCAAAGCCAATGAAGCAGGCGTCCCCGATACCAGCTTCGGCACAGACGGCCTGGCGTTACTCGATATCGGCCTGAGTGTGGGTGACGACATCACCATGAAGGGCTCAGTGGTGGATGCCAGCCAGGGCTTTATTGTCTTTGGCCATGCAGGCACTAAGAACTTTATCGTTCGAGTGACCAGTTCAGGCGCACTGGATACCAGCTTTGCGACTGGAGGGGTACTGATGTTTGAACAAATATCCGGTGAAGCTGTGCTGATCAACCAGGCCTGGATCGAAAGCAACGGTAAATTATTGTTGTTCGCCCAGGCAAGCAGCTCTAAATCCCTGTATGTCGGTCAGCTATTACTGAGTGAATCACCGGGAAGTTGGGATACCAGTTTTGATGAAGATGGCACACAGCTATTCAGTAGCGCAGTCAGCGGTGAGCTGAAAACCGTCATACAGCATAACAGCAGTACGGAGTTTACCTTTGTCCTGCAACAGTCTTCTCCCGCAAGGGTGAGTTTACAAGCCGGCCAGGTCGTTCAACAGTGACGAATTAAGTAATCAGTCACCAAAGGGTTAGGTATGAAAATAAAGTTTTATGGTGTGCGGGGGTCCACCCCCACACCGGGGCCAACAACCGTCCACTACGGCGGTAACACAGTGTGTGTAACCCTTGAAAGCGATGCTGGTAAGCGTATGATCCTGGATGCGGGGACCGGGCTTAGAATACTAGGCCAGGAGGTGATGCATACCCGTCAACCTTTTTACATCCTACTGAGCCACAACCACTGGGATCATATTCAGGGTTTTCCGTTTTTCATTCCTGCGTACATTGCAAAACGCCAGATCACCATTGTACCGGGTGTCACAGAAGAGCATGCTCCTGACGCCATTTTAAAGCAAATGCAGGGGAGCTATTTTCCCGTGCCACATAACACCTTAGCAGCCGATATTCAGGTAACGCCACAAGTGAAGGACCACTGGCAGTATGAAGACTTTGACATTCGCCGCTGCGCAATGAACCACCCGGGTGGTGGCAGTGCCTACCGAATTGCCGCAGACGGTATCGAGGTGGTCTACGCCACTGACAATGAGCTGAACCCGCCTGGTCTGCCTGTCACCTCATTTCAACAGTGGGTTGATTTTGTTAAAGACGCAGACTACCTGATCCACGATGGCCAGTTTGTACCGGATGATTATCCGCTCAAGCACGGCTGGGGCCACTCACTGATCAAAGATGCGCTGCTCCTGGCCGAACAAGGGGCTGTGAAGCACCTTGTGCTGATCAGCCATGATCCGGACCGCAGCGATGCAGCGCTGGATCAGATAGCCGCAGACATTCAGCGCCAGAACCGGCCTTTCAAAACCATTCTGGCTCGCGAGGGACTAACACTGCCATGAGCCTCCCGCGATTATGGCGTAAATACTATCAGCAATGGCTCTGTGGCCTCTGCCTTATCATCCTGTTTATCGCCTTACAATTGCTCACACTATCCCCGGCCTCGCCCTATGGCGACGCCTTAAAGCGCCTTGAAGGGCTAGGCTACGACCTGCGTTTGAAATCGACCCTGTCTTTGCACTCGCGCTCTTTCTTACCTATTGTGATTGTCGATATCGATGAACCAAGTCTCAAACAAGTCGGTCGCTTCCCGTGGAGCCGCCATGTGATGGCACGATTACAATCTCAGCTGGCTGATGCGGGCGTAGCCGTCATTGCCTACGACATCTTATTTTCAGAACCGGAACTGAACCCGGCACGGCAAGTGCTCAGCCACCTTGATACGCAAACCTCTGCCAATGTCTCCCATACGTTACACGCTCTGGCCCCAACCATAGATGCCGACAAAGCCTTTGCCAGCCGCTTACAGGAAACGGACACTGTACTTGGTCTGTTGTTCGAGCATCAGTCTGACATTCTCGTTGGCACGTTACCAGAGACCATTTTTTTCAGCGCCATTCCTGCTGCTGCGTTGCCCGTTCCCAATTTTGCCGGGCATGTTGCCAATGTCTCCGAATTACAACAAAACAGCCCGGGAAGTGGCTTTATTAACAGTGCCCCGGACAGCGATGGCTTTATTCGTAACTCGATGCTGCTGGCCAAGCATCAGGGTCAGCTCTATCCTGCATTAGCACTGGAAGCCGCGCGACTCTACACCATGGCCGAGCAAGTCGAGGTAGTCACTAAACCCTTTGGTACCGGGCACAGCGTTGAGGGAATACGCCTGGGTACAGCACTTATTCCAACAGACGACTATGGCCGGGTCAATGTCCCTTACCGAGGCCCCGCCTTCAGCTTTCCGTATGTCTCCGCCGCCGATGTCCTGAACGGCCAGATAGACCCCGCGCTGTTCGATCAGGCCATTATCTTTGTCGGTACGTCCGCGGTTGGTCATGCCGATCTAAGAACGACGCCTGTGGGTGTTCAGTATCCCGGAGTGGAAGTCCACGCTAACGTATTAGAGGGCTTGGTTTTTCCAGAGCTATTACCGAGCAGACCCAACTGGATGGATGGGGCGGTGATCATGCTATTGCTGTTACTGGGCCTCCTGTGCGTCTTTCTTTTACCCCGCCTCGAAGTATTAGGCATTGCAGTCTTTACCCTCTGTGTGAGCGGATTATTTATCACACTGAGTGCTTATTTATGGGTCAAGCTCCGACTGGATTTACCTCAAGTGGCAGTGCTGGCTATGTTGATTAGCCAGGCCATGATCCTGGGCAGCCTGGGGTTTGTCAGGGAGCACAAAGAGCGACTTCAGATAAAATCAATTTTCGATCAATATGTCCCGCCTGCCCATATTCAGGCGATGTTAGACAACCCAGACAGTGTGTCTATGGAAGGGGAAAAACGTGATATCACCGTGTTGTTTGCTGATATTCGCTCCTTTACCACTATCTCTGAATCCCTGGATGCAGGTCGGCTCAAGTCTTATCTCAATCAGTATTTCTCGCCCATTACACGGATCATCTTCGAGCACCAGGGCACCATAGACAAATATGTGGGCGACATGGTGATGGCGTTTTGGAATGCTCCCTTGCCTGTTGAGGCGCACCCTGAACTGGCGGTGCGCTGTGCCATGGCAATGCAAGATCAGGTTGATGCGCTGCAAGAACCTATGCGCCAACAATCGTTGCCCCCGTTTAAAATTGGTATTGGGCTCAATACCGGCGATATGAATGTGGGAGATATGGGGTCCGAATATCGTCGCGCCTACACGGTACTTGGCGATGCCGTGAATTTGGGCTCCCGGCTTGAAGGTCTGACGAAATACTATGGTGTGGGCATTCTTATCAATGAAACGACGTATGCACAATGCTCAGGCCTGGTGTGCCGCCCAATTGACAAAGTTAAGGTCAAAGGCAAAAACCAGGCCGTCACGGTATATGAACCGATTTGCAGTCATGAGGCGTTAACCCCAGCCATACGCGAAGAGCTGGACGCCCATGAACAAGCCTGGTCACTTTATTTATCACAACAATGGCAGCAGGCTCAGGCAGCATTTACTAAACTTAAAGAACGCTCACCAGAGCGAAAAATCTATACGCTACTTAGTGAGCGGATCTTGGTCTTACAGGCTAACCCGCCCGGTGAGCAGTGGGATGGCAGCTACACCCATACATCGAAATAGCAGGTGAGTTATGGAACAGCATATTCGAAACATTGCAAATAAGTTTGAGCAGGCAGGCTCACAGGTCGCGCTGCAACATCTACTCAAATTGGCCATTGAGCTGGCATCGGAGCACGATACAAGTCGACTCCTGGAAAACATCCTGCTTTCGGCGATGGAACTCAGTGCAACTGATGGCGGTACCATATATTCCGTCACGGAAGACATGCAACTGCAATTTGCCACACTGATCAATGGGCCTTTGGATCTACACATGGGCGGTACCTCCAATCAGCCAATCCCCTTTCCTCCGATCCCTATCTATCTGGACAATGGACAATGTAACGAAAGTGCCTTAGTCGCGCTGGCTGCGGCAAAGCGGGAAATGATCAAAATAGACGACGTATACGAATGCCAGGAATACGATCTGTCCGCAGCACGAGCGATGGATGCTAAAACGGGTTATCACACACAATCCGTGCTCACCATTCCATTACTTAATCATGAGCAAGAGCTTAACGGAGTGCTGCAACTGATCAACCCGCACAGCAAGGGTGAGATAGTCCCTTTTTCTAAACAGCAAACCGACATGATTTGTTCCATTGGGGCGCTAGCCGCTGTGGCATTGACCAACCGTCAGCTTATCGATGGCATGGAAACCTTGTTTCAGGCATTTACCCGCCTGATTGCAAAAGCCATAGACGAAAAATCGCCTTACACCGGCGGCCACTGTCGACGCGTGCCAGAACTCACCATGATGATTGCCGAAGCAGTACATGACGCCACATCAGGTCCCATGGCCGATTTCTCCATGACGGAAGCTGATCGGGCCGAGCTGTCATTAGCAGGCTGGCTGCATGATTGTGGGAAAATCGCCATTCCTGAATATGTCATGGATAAAGCCACCAAACTTGAATCGGTAAACGACAGAATCGCGCTGGTAGATACCAAAATTGAACTGGCAAAGCGCGATCTTGAACTCGACTATACAAAACGTATTTTCCGTTTTGAGCGGGATGGTGACCAAGCTCAGGTCAATCACCTTAGAGTGGAGTTAGAGGAAAAACTCACCCAATTGGAGCAAGATCGCCAATTTTTACGACATGCCAATATCGGTGGAGAATTCATGCGCGACGAAGATCAGCAACGCGTAAAAGACATCGCCGAACAAGCGTCAGTGCGGATAGGCTCAGAAATACAGCCCCTATTAACTGAGAACGAAGTCTATAATCTGAGCATTGCACGCGGCACGTTAACTGCCGAGGAACGTAGGATCATCAATCGCCATATGGACATCACACTGGAAATGCTTGAAGCGCTCCCCTTCCCAAAACACTTGCGCCGTGTGCCTGAATTTGCCGGCGGTCATCATGAAAAGATGGACGGCACTGGATACCCTAGAGGGTTAACACGTGAGCAAATGTCGATCCCCGCCAGGATCATGGCCATTGCCGATATTTTTGAAGCGCTCACAGCGGCAGATCGCCCCTATAAAGATGCGAAAAAGCTCAGTGAATGTTTGTTCATCATGGGGAAAATGAAACTAGGCGACCACATTGACCCAGACTTATTTGACGTCTTTGTTGATTCGAAAGTCTATTTGAAATATGCGCATCAGTTCCTAAAGCCTGACCAAATTGATGAAGTGACGCACGAGCAGATCCCCGGCTATGGGAAAAAACAGGGCTGAAAAACAAAAACCAATATTGGTGGGTATTGGCAACTAGCTGTGACGACATGTTGTTTAACAGCCCCATATTTAATGGTGACATTGTTATCGTTGTTATTATTTAATTTGGAATACGATCTTCCTTTTACAGCAAGCAACACCTGTTAATGCTATTGATGAATCTAACCAGCAATACAACGGCAGTAGGACCGCTGCATCACTGGCAATCACTCCTTGATCTTCATCAGTCAATCCTTGTAACAATCCAGAGCACTGACAATGCGAGTGGTAGGTAGTCACTCTGTGCTTCCAACACTATTCCTGTTGCTCTCCCTGTGTTGGTCCGGATTTCTATATTATTGTTATTATTTCACCTACATGTTGCATAAGGTGCAACATATGTACCCCAAAAGACAACAAGACAATTTAGCGATACATCCTAAGCTAACGCCAAACACTGCAGTTTAAATACAACAGAGTTTGATACTTACTTCTTCCAATCCTTGGAAAAAAGCATTGTCGGCATCTCACTTTCAATCCTTGATAGTGCTAACAAACTACACAGATTGCCGACTAAGTTACAACCTTTCATCAGTCCCTGTCCGGTTGTCGTTAACTCGGAACCAACTATAGAAATTTATCGCAATTTTCTAAACAACTGTTACATCTATTTTTTATAACTAAAAAAATAAGCCATTATATCAATGGCTTATTTTTATTATTTTAAAGGCGTTGCTGGACTAATTGAATATTGAGTTAGCGCAAAAATTTTTCATGTGGCTTATCACAGTCTAGAATTCCACAAACCCAGATAGGGTTTTGTGGACCTTTTTCGTCTGCATACGTAGAAAATGACCCAACAACGGAGAAAAGAGAGATAATGGCTATACAGATTGTTTTTTTCACACTAATGATCCTTTTGTTTTTTATTAAGTAGAGTGAACAAGGAGAATAGAGCGAGGGTGCGTAACCCAAACACTCGGCCCCTTTTCAGGTATCATCTTAGTGATCTATTTTAATTGTTGCAATAGAGGTATCATTTAATTGCACTGACAGTGACAGGACTTTATCTCCACTTATATCTGTCGCTATGGTGGGGTAAAGAGCGAAAAAGCGCTCTTCATAAACGAGATGCGAATCCGTCTGCCAGTTGAGTTTGTGCAGATAAGTATTACGTTCATCAAATGCCGTCCAGATAATATGCTCACCCCGGACGTACCAACGGCTAATATATCTAAAGTCAATTGGATGATTTAATGCCCTAGCCGGGCCAGTAAGGGTAGGTAGATAGAAAAGCTGTGCATCAATGGGCTCAGCGACGATATAGCCAGTCCCTGCAGGGCGGATAGAGCGATAACCGGATAACAGCAGGCTACTGATTTTAGAGCCTATATCATAGCTTTGTATTTCCCACTCACCCGCTACATTGACCCCGTAATAAATAGCACTGCCGTCTGCACTGAACGCAGCATCGCTGCTGGTCTCCATAGATGAGGTAATATAATTAACCTGACGGTGTTCAAACGAGTAAAATGCCAGCTTGGGACCTTCCTTAAACAAAATCCCACCAGCCTGATACGATACATCCAGTAATTCGACATTTTCATCAGAGCTGTAATAAGAATCCATCTCTCTGTTGCTCATTGTCATCCTGCCAATGGTTGTGATCCCGTCTTTTAAGTGCATCACCCATCGATGTTCATCTGACAGTTCATCATACAGCATAGCGACAACCTGAGGCGCGGTATTGATGATCTGCTGGACTTCTAATTGTGGAACCAGTTGATGTTCTATATACAGGCGCTTCGCCCGGCTAAACTCTTTTTGTAGCAATACAACATCTGCCCCATCATGGGTATCAAAACTGCGCAACACAACATCGCCGTCTTCGATCAACCTGATTTGCTCCCCGGTTAGGGTGTCAACCTGGAAAAACGCACCTGCGGCCATAACCAGCAAAGACGTATTGTTTTTCCACTCAACGCCGTACAACTTATGCTTAGTGCTGTAGATCAGGGTTTCTTCTTTTGTTGCTAAATCAAATAACAAGATGTGGAACTGACCTTTGATCTTTTTTATCAAAGCCAGCTTCTGTTTATCTGGTGACAAGCTTACATCATACAATATTTCACTTGCATCACTGGGGGCCAGCATACGCAAGTACTCTCGTGTATGCAGGTCAAGCGCGTACAGGGTCATTTCACTTTCCAGATCCACTAACATAGGCAATAGCAGCTCTGATGCATGACGGCCACGAGAAGGGTCCCCTACCGCAACCACGCCTTCTATTAGGGTGACCCTCCCTGACTCAGGTTCAGACAAGGTCAGCGGTAACAACTGAACAGACGTTTTCCCACCACTTAGGTCACTGTATATGATAACTTTATCATTCTGAGCAAACTGCACGCGCGCAGCATTATTGGCATGATATGTGAGCTGTCTGATCTTGTTATTTTGTCGGTCAAGCAAATATACCTGCCGGTCTTCCTCGATAGAAGTGCGACCAGAAAAAGCAACATATCGACCATCTAGAGACACCGATAAGTCATGTTTTTCGCCATTAAACCCCGTTAGTGGATCAAGATCGCCGACGTTTGCCAACTGGCTGTCCAGCACATACTTAGTGATGACATCATATTTCGTCCACCCGATTATCGCAGACAGAAATATAACCAAAAACATCAACAGCTTATAAGCAAGACCTGATGATTTCTCTAATCTGGGTGGTTGCTTGTCTGTCGTATTGATAAGCGCTTCCGACACGTCGTTTGACGCACCGACTGTGCCACTATCAAGGCCCTCATCAGGCAGTGTTGCAACGTTAGCTTCTTTTGTGGGGTGGGCTGCGGCCTCAAGCGCATCGACTGGCTCAATTTCGCAGATTAACTTGTAGCCGCGCTTTGATACTGACTTTACATAGCGGGCGTTCGCAATATCATTATCACCCAGAATCAATCTGAGCTTTTTAACAGCACTACGTACTGCCGTATCCGATACCACGCGATCAGACCATACTTGCTGGTGCAACTCTTCAATGCTTACGTATCTGTCTTTGTTTTCATACAAATACAGCAAAAGCGCCATGACCTTAGGTTCAATAGCAACCTCGCTGGCATCGCGATATAAAACCTGATCGCTCAGATCCAGAACAAACGCTCCGAGTTTTGTCAGTTTAATATCCATTAACGAAGACATGGCATCCCATCAAAGTGGTCAAAATTTCCAGTTATTGATGGACGATTAGACGGCCAAACCTAGCGCACAGGAGAGACGCTCAAGCCCTACTAGGACACCTCAGGCAAGGCATTATTCCAATAAATAAGAGTATTCTAAAATTTCAAATCGTCACAACGTATTAGACTAACAGGGAAAAGAAATGAAGTTCAACTAAAACCTGACAAACTCATAGCAACTCAGGTAAAAACTCATTACAAATATGACTAATAATTTCTATTTTCGCAATTCAATACACGAAAGGCCAGTTACTCGCATAAATGATCCACATTTGTGCCTCTTCCATGATCAGACCATTTTGCTTTTTATAGCCGCGCGTGCATTAACTCAAATGTGCTTTTCGAACGCAGTTTAATAGCTCATTGGCCACAGACATTTGTATAAATTTGGATCGCGTCACTCTTGGCAAAACTGATAGCAACCTTATCCTGGGAGATAAACGCCGCAGAGGTGGGAGCCTGTCCACCGCCAATATCGAGTTGTGACACATGCAGCCAATGGGTATCACCGTGGCGTTTAAAAATATAAACCTGATCCGCAGACTCCGACATAGCCAGCATACATTGCCCCGCAGGGTCAAAAGCCAAACGTGATACAGCGCTCAGCTTTTGGTTATCTGACACCTTCAGCTCTGTAGAGGATGTATAATTGCCCTGTGGATCAGGAGAGTAGGCAAATACACTTTGCTTATCCGCCACTAACAAACGCTCGGTCCCTGGTACAAAAGTCACAAATACCGGCTCGATTAACGCTCTTTGGTGCCCGATAGATAAGGTTTGCTGCAACTTAAGCGGCTGTGAGTCTGATGCCTCAAACAGCGCAATTTGATTTGCCTGCATGCCCGCCACGGCGACTTTCTGGCCGCTATCAGATTGTGCGACCGACACTGCGCCACCCAGTGCATTGACCTCATCGGCCCGAATTGCCTGACGTGTGCTCAGCTGTCCCTGTGCGGAACTCAGTTGCACCAATGCCTGCGACACATTAGCTGCCACATAACTGATACCAGCGGCATCACCAACAATGGCATATGGCCCTAACAGAGCCAGTTTATCCTCTTGTGTTGAAATGGGCTTACCCTGTTTGAACACGCGCTGGATATCAATTCGGTCAGATAAACCTGACTGCAAAGTCAATGTATCATTACGACCCAACCGAAACTGTGCAACGGCACCACTGTAAAAGCTAACAACCTGAATATCCCTGTCAGTTCCCACAAACGTCATATCCGATGCACCGATGAGCATACCTCCTGCGCGTTCACCTGACATCATATCCAGCATAGTCAAAGAGTGATCATCGCCGACACGATATGCAGTCAATGCATCATCATCCGCGCTGACTGCATACAACACCTTGTCAGTGTCATCAAATAACAGCCGTCGAACATTATCCAGCCCATCGATGCCATTTTGGTTATCTACATAACGATGCAGCAAAGCAGCGCCTTCAACTGGCTCATCAGACGTTGCGCATCCCGCGCTCAAACCGCTCATAACAACTGCGACACACAGCCCTTTAAGACAGCGCTTTCGTTTTCTATTTGCCATAACATAGTACTCCTTTGGGATAGATATTTAAGTGGCTGTATTAAATTAAAAAACGTCAGGCTATGCGCTGGGCATGACCTGACGCATATACTAACACTCTTTAAACCGCTCCCTGTCTTTGACTATTTGCTTAACCATTTTGCCAAACGATTTTTCTTTGGCACGCCTTTGCGCCATGGTGGAAGTATTAAAGGCATTTTCTCGGTTCAACTTAAGGTAGTTATTCAACCGCCTTTGACTCAACTCGCCGGATTCAATCGCGCGATGCACTGCACACCCGGGCTCCTGATCGTGCTGACAATCATTAAACCGGCATTGCTCACTAAGCAGTTCTATATCAGCAAATGCCGAGCTGATCCCCGTATCGCAACCACCCAGTTGCAACTCCCGCATCCCCGGCGTATCGAGCAACAAAGCACCTGATGGCAAGGTAACCAACTCCCGGTGCGTCGTTGTGTGCCGTCCTTTTCCGTCGTCCTCACGGATCCTGCCAGTTTGTTGATGGTGTACCTTCATCAGCGTATTTGTCAACGTTGACTTGCCGACGCCCGATGACCCCAGCAATACGACCGTCTGGCCTTTGGTGAGCCAGGGAGACAAGCGTTCAGCACAGACGGACGCTTGCGTATTCAGTGCCAGCACATCCAGGCTGGCATCAAGCTCGCGCACCATAGTGAGTGCCTGATCCGTATGGTCAACCTGATCGGCCTTAGTCAGCAGAATGACGGCTTGTACGTCCGAACTGTGCACCAGTGCCAGGTAGCGTTCCAGTCGGTTCAGATTAAAATCTTCATTCAGTGAGCACAAAATAAAGGCCGTATCGACATTTGCCGAGATTAACTGCCACTCTCTGTGTGCCCCTGGCGCCTTGCGTCTGAAACAACTTTGTCGCTCCAGCAAGCGGATATATCGCTGCTGATTATCCACCAGTATCCAGTCACCAACGGCAAGAGTATCCATGGCAGGTGTTACCGACAGAGAATAGCTCCCGGTGTCGCTTTGCACTGAAATACGGGTTCGGTGTACCGAGACTACCCGCACAGGACAGGCATTACTCCACTCTTCAAGTGTAAGTTGTTGTTGAAAAAAGGGTGTCCAGCCTAAGCTGGCGAGTATCTGAAAATTGGTCATGACGACCCCTTAACAATGATGTTAATAATTGACAAAGGGGCTGAGTGCCCCGGTAGATACCGGGCGAAAAGAAGTGCTGGCTAGACTAAATTAATTGAGGCCAGTCTGCCCGGTCGGTTTGGTTACTATCATCATTGTCCTCCTGGGTGTTTTTCCGTCAATTCCGACCACATCATATCGGATCGACGCACAGAGTCAATGTATCCTTAAGGGAAGGTGAAAGGGTATCACACCCCAACAATCAACATCTTACCTTGTGCCATGCCCTCTCGCTCACAGCTTAAATCAATTCGACTGTCGAGTGGATACTGATATAGGCGTTCCAGTTTAGGGTGAGTTTTAGTTAGGAAAGAGCAGCTTCTGACAAACAAACTCATTTTGCTTTGTTTGTCGACGAATGCATACGCCGTTTTAGCCAGCGCCTCTTTGCACGCCGCCATAATTTCCGGATTCACCTGATTTAAATGAATGGCTTTGTGCGCTTCTTCTTGTGGGATCACTTGCAGACTGCTGGCTAACACACACGCCGCATAAATATCTAACACTCCAATCACCCGGGGTTTCTGGCTGCCCCGTTCAGCATACACCACCATCATACATGGTACTTTGCTTTCATCCAGTTGCTGCGCTTTGATGGG
Source organism: Pseudoalteromonas sp. PPB1 (assembly GCF_015356275.1). NCBI lineage: Bacteria > Pseudomonadati > Pseudomonadota > Gammaproteobacteria > Alteromonadales > Pseudoalteromonadaceae > Pseudoalteromonas > Pseudoalteromonas sp. PPB1. The sequence continues at coordinate 103,615 of NZ_JACEQV010000015.1, forward strand.
TTTCAACACCAGTGAGCCACTGATATTTTTCTGCATCAGCCGTTCAAGTAAATCAGTTTTCGGCAAAGCCAGCTCTTCTCTGAGCGGCACAGCTTCATCCTCAGCAATCACTTCGTTGGCTTCCTGCTCCAGCACCAGAGGCATAATGGCGCTACGCAGCGCATCATCACTGAAAGGTTTTGACAGGAAAAAAGCACAGCCCAAGGACGTTGCATAGTCAATTTGCGCCGTATCATCGACGGTGGAGATCATCGCCACAGGGAGATCAGGGTGGCTGACACGCACCAACTCCAGCAACTCTATGCCGGTTTTATCCGGCATGTGCCAGTCGGTCAAAATGATTTGGGGCTGCCAGCTGGTTATCTGTGCCAATGCATCATCGACGCGACTGGCACACTGCAAAGCAGCTTGCGGTACTCAAACTGTTGCAAGGCCCGGCGGATGATCTCACAGGTCGCATGGCTGTCGTCAACGATCAGGACTTTCACTCTTTACCCTAACGCAATTATTCTTCTTCAGTATAGGCAGAATTTTGAACGAAAACTAAACTTATCTTATTGATAAACAAAAGCGGCGTATCTCAGCTCATGGTTCCTCTCGAAGTTTACCAGTACGTAGCACTGAATGTGGGGCTTTTGATCCTGGCGGCCTGGTTCTATATTTTGTTGTTGATTTTAAGAGAGTTTCGTCATTTTGCCGGGACTTTTTTGAGCCACAAACAGGGGGCACCCGCCAACGATGAACTACTTGCACAGTGCCGTGAGGCCGTGGCCCGTGCCAGCCAGTTTTCTCAGCAACATAGCCAGACCATCTCTGAACTTTTGCAGGTGCAAATGACGCTGGAAAATCAATTGTCACAGATCCGCGCATCCACCGCTGATCACATCACCAAAGAAGAGCAAGGCTCCATCAATGAGTTAAATAAAAAGCTGATCCGCTCTCATAAACTCATTAAACGCCTCAAAGGCGAGCTAGACAACAGTGACAAAAAACTCCAGCACGTCAGCTCCAAACTGGAGCATCAGTTCCAGTCTACCGATACCTTGCGCCAGGCCAATACGCAATTGCAGGAGGAACTGGAACAACTGAAACAAAACAAGGCCAGTACCTCTGCCAATACCATGAGCGATCAGCAAACTCAGACATTGCTCAACCAGTACAAACGCCAAATTGAAGAGCAGAATCAGTTGATAGATCAACTCTCCGTAGAGCACGAAGGGGACGGCAGCAGTGCAGAAGTAGCCGCCCTGAAAGCCGAGCTTGAACAAACCCGGCAAAAACTGAAGCACCTGAGTAAAGAGAAAAATTTTGTGGAAAGTCGTTACCTTGAAGCCATTAAGCAGACTAAACCAGAATAACCACTCTCCAGTCATGGCAGGTCATCTATACTGGTTATGGATGTATTGGTATCACCTCAACGCACTGATACCGGAGGGTTGGCAGTGACAACATTAAGGCGTGTATGGCATGCAATTCTGATTACTTTATTGTCATGTACTTACCTGATCTCCAGTCAGAGTTGGGCCACCGTTCCAGTCTCTCAGGCGAATATAGAGCAGACGCACACAACCTGGATAAACACACCGTTTTTCGACACCGGCGAACTGATTTTTCAGACCATAGGTGACAATGAGCAAATCCCCAAAGGCGTGGTCACCGCGCTGGCTCAGGACCGGGATGGATTTATCTGGATCGGTACCCAGTTTGGCTTGATCCGTCATGATGGCTACCGGTTTGTGCCTTTTCAACATGATCCGCAAGACCAGACAAGCCTGTCTGGCAATTTTGTACGTACGTTATGGACCGCCCAGGACGGACGGATCTGGGTCGGTACCTTCTCTGATGGCGTGTCTGTCTATGATCCCAAAAGTGGCCAGTTCAGCCGCTTTGCACATCACCGCTCAGCAACAGGTGGCTTGCCTCACAACACAGTGCGTTCACTGACAGGCGACAATCGGGGTAATCTGTATGTTGCCACAGACAACGGGCTGGCGCATATCAAGACACAAACAGGCCAGGTAACACGGCTACGTGTTGAGGGCTGTGATATACCACTGCAACAACCCAGGCTCCGCTCAGTCTTGCTAACAGACACAGATACCTTGTGGCTGGGCAGCAAAAGTGGTTTATGCCGTATCACCTTGCCTGCTTTACGGGCAACTCAGAATGTGGACTGGCAGCAACCACTGGCTGGCACAACCCTGTCAGCCTTTAATCATCAAAATGTATTTCGGTTGTTTCAGGCGACTGATCGATCCATCTGGATTGGCACCACAGATCATGGCGCGGCGTTTTTCGTACCCGGCGCTGACGAGATCAAGCGGATCACGCATCGCCCGGATGATCCCTCCAGCCTCAGTTATCACTGGGTCAACGGCATTGCACAGCCTAATGATCAGGAGATCTGGTTAAGCACGTCCGGCGGCGGTATCACCGTAGTGGATGCCACAACTGGCGCGGTAAAGCGCCATATTCGTCATGATCCCCTGAATCCCTACAGTATTAACCTTGACTCTATGGGTGCCCTGCTCGTTGACGCGTCCGGACTTATCTGGGCAGGCACCTGGGGCAATGGACTCAATCGCCACAACCCGCACAATGGCGCGTTCAGAACCTTTGTCCGACGGCTCACCTACCCTCATTCGCTAAGTCATGTCGATGTGCGCAGTTTTGCCGAACTCAGTAACGGCTTGATATGGGTTGGCAACGCTCAAACGGGGATCGACATCATAGATCCGCAGATCGGCGTGGTAGCCGGCCACCGTCCCGATCCATCGGATCCAACCAAACTGGACGATGGCTACGCCCGAACGATCCGCCAAACCTTTGATGGTCATATCTGGGTCGGCTCGGCAAACACCGGGTTGTACCATTTTGATCCTGATACTCAGCATTTCACACGCTTCAGTAAAGCTGATGGCCTGCCCGGCTATCAGGTTGTCACCTTGCAGGAAACCCCAGGTGGCCAACTCTGGGTCGGTACTGGCGAAGGGCTGGCTCTCATGGATATTAATACGCGCCAGATCCAAACCTTAAATCACTTCAGTGATTACACCATTTTATCAGGAAAATCAGTGCTGAGCATGACCTACGCGGCCCCAAATTATCTGTGGGTAGGGACCCGCAATGGCCTGTTTGTACTCGATTTAGCCGCGCACAGTGTCACGGAGATCAGTGCCCAGACCGGTACTACGGAGACCTTGTCAGACAACTATATCAATAGTCTGCTGATTGATAGTCAAGGGCACCTGCTGGTTGCCACGCCACATGGGCTCGACAAACTGGTCCACTTTGACGGTCAGCACGCCCAGTTCGAATCTTTGGATCAATTAGTTGGCAGACCAACCGGTACAGCGGGCAATCTGCTGGAAGATGATCAGGGGCGTCTGTGGAACGGTTATGGCTGGATAGATCCCGTAAATCGCAGTTATGCAGACTTAAGCGTCGCCGATGACTGGGATACCGGAACCATGTGGACCGGCTCTTATACTAAGCTGCGTAATGGCACTTTGCTGTTCGGCGGAACGAAAGGGATCCTCTTGTTACGTCCTGAACTTTGGACTTCCTGGGAGTATCATCCCCCCCTGGTGATCAGTGAACTGGCGGTCAATAATCACCCCGTAACCAACACCAACCAACTGACCCTGCAACCCAATACCCGCAGCTTTTCAGTCGAGTTTGCGGCACTGGACTATACGGCACCACACAGCAATCGCTATGCCTATCAGCTCATAGGTTATGACGACAACTGGATCCAGGTGGACGCCAGCAAACGCCATATCACCTATTCACAGTTACCACCTGGCGACTACCAACTCAGGATTAAAGGGAGCAACCGCAAAGGTCAATGGAGTCAGCATCAAATAAGCCTGGCCATTACTCAGTTACCGACCTGGTATGAAACCTGGTGGTTTCGCCTGGGGCTACTGCTGCTGATCACCTCTTTGTTATACAGGGCGTATTTATGGCGAATAAAAGAACTCAAACAGCAACAAGTTGTGCTGGATAATCTGGTTCAGTCCCGCACTGAAAATATCACCATGCTGGGCACCATCGGCAAAGACATCACCTCTACTTTAGATCTCTCCTCGGTACTGGAACGTGTCTATAAACACGTTAATGAGTTGATGGGCGCAGACGTCTTTGTGGTCGGGATCCTGGACACCGAGAATCAGCGCATATCCTGTCGACTGGCGATTGAAAAAGGGCAAAAGCTACCTGAATTTGAATATGCTTTGTCCGACACCCAGCGCCCTGCTGTGTGGTGCGTCACCCACCAAAAAGAGCTCAGGGTCAATCAGATCAGCGAACTGACGCAGTTTGTTAACCACATTGCAGCGCCGGTTAGCGGCGCCGAGAGTGAGTCGCTGGTTTACCTGCCTCTGATTATTGATACCCGGACCATTGGCTGTCTGACCGTGCAGAGCTTTCAGCCATGTGCTTTTAGCGACAATGATGTGCAAATGCTGCGTACGATCGCCAATTACACCGCTATTGCTCTGGCAAACGCCGACGCAGTGGCCCAGCTTGAGAGTACCTTCAACCAGCTACAAACGGCCCACGAAGACCTCAAAGTCACGCAGCAACAACTGGTACAGCAGGAAAAAATGGCGGGACTGGGCCGTCTGGTTTCCGGCGTTGCCCATGAAATTAATACGCCGCTTGGGATTGGCATTACGGCTGGCTCTTATGCCAGCAAAGCGCTGGCAGAATGCGAGCAAAAACTGGCTGACGCACGACTCAGCAAAGACAACCTGGAGCAGTTTCTTGCCACACTAAAAGAAAGCCTGCAGTTGCTGGAATCAAACCTAAATCGTGCAGCACAGCTAGTGAAAAACTTTAAACAGGTGGCTGTTGACCAATCCATAGAAGAGCTCAGCACCATCAACCTACCGGATTATCTCAACGATGTGCTAACCAGTTTGCACCCTAAGTGGAAACATTCCCAGGTCACGGTGAAAACCGACGTTCCAGCAGAGGCTCGCTTGTCCACTTACCCGGGTGCCATCGCCCAGATCCTCACAAACCTGGTCGACAACGCCATTAAACATGGATTCGATGATGGAAAACAGCCTGGTACTATCTGTATTACAGTGAACGACCAACCGCAGCAGCTCACCTGGACAGTATCTGATGATGGCGCTGGCATGAGCGAAGAAACGCGGGATAAAGTCTTTGAACCATTTTACACCACCCGACGCAGCAGCGGCGGCACCGGACTGGGTATGCACATCGTCTTTAATATCGTGACGCAAAAACTCAAGGGCACCATAGAATGTAGCAGTGAAGCCGGACAAGGCTGTTGCTACACCCTAGTGCTTCCCAAGTCAGTCGGTTGACACCCATTTGGATTAAAATCAGACACGCGTTTACAATTAACATCGCTTTTCAGGTGTACTCTGTCAGCCCCTTTGCTCAAGTGATGTCGGCAAGTGCAATTCGATATTGGCAATCACCTGGTTACATATTGACGATTGAATTATTGCCCGAAGGTTCTGCTCAAGGTACATTCGTACGTTAAAAGAACAAATACTATCAGCCTTCGACAGGTGTCAGGCCGTTCATTTGAGGCCGTCATCTACGTCGGTTGCCAACCCACTCACAGGTTAAATAAATACAATGAACACGGCGCAAACAACATCAGTCAGATCCATTAAACTGGCCGCATTTTTTGACATTCTTCCCCTATCTATTGCCGTGATCCCTTGGGGAGTTTTATGCGGCTCATTGGCCATTCAGGTTGGCCTGAGCCCGTTACAGTCCCAGTTGATGTCCTTGCTGGTCTTTGCTGGTGCAGCGCAACTTTCTGCCCTGACTCTGGTGGGTGTCGGTGGCGGGATCGCCGCCACTTTGGGGAGTACCGCGGTGATCAGCTCACGCCATTTGCTGTACTCGGCCACCTTTCGCCATGACGCGCTAGGTTTGCCGCTACATCATAAAATTCTGATGGCCTTTTTGCTCACTGATGAAATGTTCGCGGTCACTGAAAATAAGCGTAACGAGCTAGGTCATTTCCCGTTGGATTATGCGCTGATCTCTGGTGCCACTTTCTATGTTATCTGGAATCTCTCCACACTGGCTGGCATTGTGGCTGGCACCAGTATTCCTGACCTCGACAGCCTAGGACTCGAATTTGCCATTGCTGCTACCTTTATTGCCATGGTAGTACCTAATATTAAATCATCGCCGGTGCTCATCGCAGTACTGGTATCGGCCTGTAGCGCCGTGCTGCTTCACAAATTCGATGTGCCTAACGGCCTGCTGCTGTCTGCACTATTCGGCATGGTGGTGGGCTACCGTTTAGACAAAGAAACCAGCTAGGGGGCAAACCATGAGCTACGATCTAATATTTTTAATGGCACTGATCACCTTCTTTATGCGTTATGCCTTTTTTATGGAAAAGCTACCCGTCAAACTCGATCTAAGAGTCCAACGGTTTTTAAGTTATACCGCCCCCTGTATTTTGACCGCGATGGCGGCACCCATTGTATTTGGCGAAGTGACATTCAATACGCATGATCTTGCTAATCCTTTTTTGCTGGGGGGAATACTGACCATCATGCTAAGCCTGCTGGTGAAAAACACCCTGTTCGTTGTATTGGCGAGTATGGGCATCTTCTTCGCACTAAAAGCCCTGTTGTGAATACATACAATGGCTGACCTAACTATAGTGAATAGCGAGTTTGGCGATTATTACAAGCTTCGATAGAGCATCACCTAAAAACAAGGTAGCAACATATTTACATCAAGTGTTGAATTTAATTAATGCATGCAGAATAATATTGTTTTTATAAAAGGACCAAACAAATCATGAAGCTCGTTTCCATTCTCACATTATCTTTATTGCTACCGCTCGCGCCAGCAGCTTTCGCCGCAAAAGGCGTCGGTCAAGTTGAACGTATCTATCCAAGTGGCGGTAAAGTATTCTTCCGTCTCAAAGGCGATGAGTGTAAGCAAAGTGCCAATGCCGGCAATACCTACTGGTATTTTGAACTCGCAGACGCCACAGCAGGGGTGAACGTATCTATGTTACTGGCTGCCGCAAACACATCCAAAACGATAAAGATCGGCTACCCTTCCTGTGACCCGACAAAAAACCAGAAAATAAATTACCTCTATCAAGATTTTTGATTCACCAAGGCATAGCACCCTATAAAAAATAAGAAACAGATGGTTTATCCCATTGCCTTTTATTGTGCTATGCCTTTCATGCCAATTGATCCCCATCAAGAGCTTTTATTACAAGTAGTTGGCTCATCTCGGTCGATCGAACTATAAAAATAAGACACGCATATGAAAGTTTTAACACGCTTACTCTTGTGGCTTACACTCGCTACCAGTTTTCAATCGTTTGCTATCAGCAGCCCAAGCTTTAGCCTCAGTACATATAGTATGTACCGGGGGAACACAGTAACACTGTCCTGGAGTCGTCCCAGCGGCACACAGTATTTCAATCTATGGGTACTCAAGCCTGGTGATACCTGGCTGAAATTCAGAGGGGGTTACACCAGCACCTCCTTTAACCGTTATATCAATAAAAACGGCACCCATACTTTTTACGTCGAGGCGTGTGATGCCAGTGGATGCAGCGCATCAGGGTCGGCATCCGTCACGGTCAGTGAACCGCCTCCGCCTGGGCCGAGTGCAGTGCGGGGGTTCTCTTTATCCACCTCACAAATATACACTGGCGGCAGTGTGATGCTGCAATGGCAACCGCCGAGCAGCTATTCAGGTTCACTTTATTATCGCTTACGCACTAAAAAGCCAGGCGGAAACTGGTTTGTATTTCGAGACGTTTCGACCCCAAATTTCCTCCGCTCAGGGATCAATCTGGCAGGGACTCATTATTTCCAGATCCAAGCCTGTGATTCTTGGAACCAGTGCAGCTACTCCTCTGTACACAGCCTCTCAGTGCTATCACCGCCCCCGGTACCAGATGCGGTTGCCGGGCTGTCTGCCAGCAAGACGCAACTGAATTATGGTGATTCCGTTAAGATCAGTTGGCGTAAACCCGGCAACATCAGTGATACGACTTACTACGATGTCTATATCACTAAGCCAGGCGCACAACCCGGGCTGCCAGATGAGCATTTTCTTTGGCATGATAATTTCAGAGCGACTGAACTGACACGTAATGAGATTTACCGTCGGGGTGCAACCAAAGTGGGTATAGTGCCGTGCAACGTGCTCAATCAATGTGGCCCATTACGTGAAGTCAGTTTCACGGTAGGCGGCACGCTACCACAACCCACATTTACCCGAAATAAGTCTGTCATTCGTCAGGGAGAACAAGTCACTTTCAACTGGTCGCTCCACCCCTATTACAAAGACACGGTCAGTTATACGCTCTACCAACATTCGCAAGGAACGACGCGTAAAATAGCAGGTCCACTGGCGACAACCGTACAAAGCTTTACTCATACGCTCAATGAAGTGGGAAGCAGCACTTTTTACCTTGAAATGTGTAACACCTATGGTGAATGTAACAATAAATCACTCACTGCGTTGACCGTGCGGGCAACGCCTGTGATCACCCAAGCCGCGGTAGCGCAGTTGGCCGTCAATAAATCTGATATCACTTACGGTGAGCATGTCGCACTATCATGGCAACGCCCGGCAGGCTACGATGAAAACAGTGGGCTGGTATTTGATGTCTATGTGACTAAGCCCAGTCCGAACCCAGGTGAAGCAGATATCCGCTTCCTGTGGCGTGATAACCACCCGTCTCTTACATTGACAAGGGGCCCCAATTATCGTCGTGGCACCATTAAGGTAGAAGTCGTGCCATGCCTGGCAGAACAATGCGGTTTGAGCCGTTCCGTGTCTTATACCCTCAGCGGTAACACGCTGCCTGCAGCGACACAGTTTACCGTTAAACAAAATACCGTGTTTGCCGGAAAGGGGTTTGACTTTAACTGGCAGTTCCCTGAGTTTTTTCAAGAAGCCGTGACCACTCAATTATGGGTCAAAGCGCCAGAACACACTGCGCTGCAAGAATACCAAGCCAATGCACCTTTGCATGCCCCGGGCCAGTATACTTTTTATCTTCAGTACTGTGATCAGAAGGCACCCACAATATGTAATGACTATCTCAGTCACCCTGTCACAGCAACGGTCAAACCGATCAAAGTTGCGAACCTCAGGGTTGATAAAGCCAACATCAATTACGGTGATTCTGTCACTATCTCCTGGGACAAGCCCAATGGCTATACAGAAGCCCTTACCTATGATGTATATATTACCAAGCCCAGCTCGGAGCCTGGCCAACCAGATCAGCGGTTTTTGTGGCAGCGTGCCCTCACTGATACTCAGGTAGTACGAGGTCCGAATTACCGCCGTGGTCAGATTGGTGTGGAAGTACATCCTTGCCTGCCCGATGGCAACTGTGGTGAAGTCACGACAACACAGTACACACTTGATGGCACCACCCTGCCTGACGCAATACAATTTACCAGTGAAAAGCCCGAGTATTATCTGAACGAGTCGGTGTCTTTCAACTGGCAAATGCCAGAGTTTTTTAAAGAGCCCATCACTGCCAAACTGTGGATGACTTCTCCCGGCAGCCAAACCATCAGTCTGTACACCCCGGGCACCGGTCTGACGCAAAAAGGCACCTATACCTTTTATCTGCAAACCTGCCTGACCAACTACAGCACCGTGTGCAGTAAACAGCGCAGCACTGCCACCTCAGTCGTGGTCAGTGACAATGCCGCCTTGCTCAAAGTAGAGGATCTAACGGTGTCCGCCAGCGATATCGTTTATGGAGAATCTGTCACCCTATCGTGGAAAAAGCCATCCGTTTATCAGCAAGATATGGTCTATGATGTTTACATCACCAAACCCAGTCAGTATGCCGGGGAGCCCGAACAGCGTTTCCTGTGGCAGGATAATTATACCGGCACGTCACTTGAACGGGGACCTAACTTTCGACGCGGTACCATCAAAGTCGAAGTGCAGCCTTGTACCTTATCAGGGCAATGTGGCCAATTGTCTGAAGTCGCTTTTCAGCTCACAGACAGCCACCTGCCCACGGTCACCTTTGAACCACTGCCGGAACGCGTCTTTACACACCAAACGGTCACACTGCAATGGCAGATCCATGAGTTTTTCCAGGAACATGTCAGTTACACGCTGTATGTCAAACCACCAGGTCAGCAACAGCTAACCATGCTGGGGGAATTCGACTCACGCACCCAACAATCGCGTTTCCAGTATCAGTTCACCGACGCTGGCGAGTACATTTTCTCTGTTCAGGCCTGCGATAAGAAAACCAATGGGGCTATCTGTAGCATCCTGGAAAGTTCAGAACTGGTGGCAAACGCGGAGCCTCTGAGGCTCACATTGAGTGTGGAAAATGGCAATCTGCAATGGACAGACGTTGCACAGATCAGCCACTACTTGCTGGAAGTCGCTGACTGCACGCAAGGCTGCACCAATGGCGAGGTACTGAACTGGCAAAATATTCCTCTGTCAGGCGCACAGACTCACTATGACGCAAGCAAGGTGACCGGGCTGAGCGCATACAGGGTTAAAGCATGTTTTAGCGATACCATTTGTAGTGGCTGGAGCAATCAAGTACTGCACGACCCGGATGCAAGACTCCTGACGGGCAAAATCGCAGAGCTCAATACCATCTCTTCCCTGGTTCGGATACGCATTAAAGGCGATACCTGTAAACGCACAGAAAATGGTCAGTTCTGGACACTGGACCTCCTGACACCGGCTGGGAGCGTGACGTACAACCTACTCAGAACCGCTCATCTCCAAGACCGCGCTTTGGTCTTCTCTCTGCCAACCTGCCAGGCAGATAGAGATCAGCCAATTATCGAGCTATATCAGGATTACTGATAGGCCGATGCAAAACGACCCATAGTCAAAAAAACGGGCCCATCAAAAGGGCCCGTTTTTTCAAGGCTAACCAGCCCTGGCTAGTTTGCCTGTAGCTGGGCAAGTTCCTCACGTGCACGGCGGGTATCCTTGTGACAGCGGTTGATGTGGGCTTGTACTATATCTCGTTTACCTTCAAGGCCCGGAATATCAAGCCAGCTGGTAAAGGAACGTGTCACCAGCGCACTGTCTTGCTCTGAGCACCCGGTGATAAAATTGTAAGGAAACCACTGTAACTGATCATCCACAATACGCGCCTGAATGCGTGCTTTGTGTCGCTGTATATAGTCAGCAGCTACCGCTCTAAGTGCAGGCTGAAAGAGTGGAAACTGAAAACGATAGTCAATCACAAAACTGCGCGTTTTATCACTGAGTAGAAAATCATAAAACAGGGTAACCTGATTTGCACTTGTCACATATCCGAGTGCATTAAGCAAATCTTCCTGCACCGCCCGGGATTCAGTGTCAAACAACCTCAACAAGCGCCGGTACTCCTTATCTGTGCTGTTTGCAGCCACAACACGCAATACACTCACACGGTGCTTAAGTTCAGCAAGTGGTGTGCGCTGCATGTATTGCCGGGCAAAATGAATCGCTTCGGGCGATTTAAGATACACCCCATAGAGCAACAGCCAGTCACCCCCGCTGTCCTGCTCAAGCCGTGCCTGCCATGTGGTGTGCGCAGGCAAATGCTGCTGTAAAAAGTCCGCAAACTGCGACTGTAAACTGGCTGGGATCTGCGCCACAAAAGCATCACTGATTACCTCCAGCGCTTTGCTGGCCTCCAGGCTATCAGCAGGTTGTGCGCGCAGCAACTGAGTCAGCCCGTGGATGTACTGGACATAGCTCAGCAAGCCCGCTTTGGTCAACGCTTCGCGGTTATCCATATCCGCCAGCCGGTTGGCCATGGTGCGCAGAGTCAGCGGGAACAGCGCATTACCAGACTGATCATGACTACGAAAATACCCAACGCCCGCAGGGTCAACCAGGATCGCCGCAGCCGGATTAATCCCCTTTAAAGACATAGATGGCTCAGACAGGACCAACCTGTGCTGCGTGACTTTATCGCCGTCCCAACTGTGTACTTCGATTGGAATAGTCCAGTGTTTTCCCGCCTCTCCCTGAAAACTCCGCTGCGACAGGACTAACTGTTCCGCTTGTTTAGCGACGCTCAATAATGGGTAACCTGACTGAGTCAGATAGCTCTGAACAATCTCGTCTACGCGCAATGAATTAGGAAACAGACGCGTGAAGTCTTCGGTTGTTGCATGCCCGCCCTGATACGTACGCACATACTTACGCATTGCCTGTTTCATTCGTGCCTCACCGGCATGATTTTGTATCATGTTCAGCAGCGCACGCCCCTTGGTATAATAAAGCGCGCCTGTTCCTTCGTTGTCAGCGCGGGTTTGTACCAGACGCTTCAGCGCCGGGGCACTTTGATTGTCATCACCGAACGCCCTGACCTGAGGCGTATACGTACAGGCTGCATTATCCGGGTAATGATGATTCACAACTTTGGCAGCAAAAAACTCACTGAACGACTCATTAAGCCAGTAATCGTCGTACCACTGCATCGTCACAGTGTGACCGAACCAGGTATGGGCCACCTCATGGGCGATCAACTTGCGAAAGCGACATAAGTCTCCCTGGCTGGCATCCGGCGCAGGCAGCTGATTGCTATTCAGCGCAATCAGACTGACATTTTCCATCCCGGCCAGTGTGCCAATCGGCGCGATAAAGAAATCGAGTCTGTCATAAGGAAACGGTGCATCCAGATAGTCGGACAAATATCGAATGGTCTGATTGATCAGTGTGCCCAGCTCTGCCGGAACATGCTGGCGTTCACTTTGTCGCATATACACCGTCGTTTCAACCCCGGTATCGCGCAGGGGGATTGTCTCAAATACGCCGACCGCCAGGGCCAATACATCGGTATTTATTTTCGGCGTCGGTGCAAACCGGATCAGCTGCCTGTCGCCGTGGCGCTGTGTATTAACCGGGCGTGTATTGTGTAAGGCCTGCATATCAGCCGGGATATCTAAGCTCAGAGTGAACACGGTTTTGATACCCGGATCATCTACCCCCGGAAACACTCGACGTGCTTCCATCTCCTGAAACTGCGTAAACAAGGTTGGTTGTCCATCATCGCCACCCACCTGATACAGTCCCTGCACACTATCTACACCGCCAACCAAACCGGAGAATCGTATCGTCAGCTCTGCGCTGCTTTCTAGCTTAAAAGGCAATGTATGACGCACGATATCAAAGCGATCCGGTGCCACCACAGGTAACGCAATTCGTTTGTCGCGATACCGCAGCTCAATCTGACTCAGTGTCAAGCCAAGAGAATGATAAGCAATATAATCAGTAGGTTGAGAGAAGTTATAAACAAGTGTGGTTTCACCGCTAAAGGTGCGTTCACCCGGCGAGATCGTCAGCTTGATGTGCTGCTGCCCAACCGATATCCCTTTTGCAATTCGGTAATCCGTTGCCAGTACTGGCTGTGAAAAAAAGGTCATTAGAAATAAAAGAGCGACCGCGCCTAATCTATAAGTCATTGTTATTATTACTTCCTGTAGATCCGTTCCCTTCATACTACGCCAAACCAGGTGCCCAGAAAAGCACCACAGCATGAGTGAATTTTCGAATTATTCATCATTTTTACGTATTTGTGTAATTTGCATTAACAATGGGTTGCAAATTGAAACATCAAGGGGTAGTTTGATCCTCAATGGGGTACAAAATAGACAATAATCCAGACCTCATTGCATTAGATGCAGCAAACATAACAAGCAACAACAACAAAAATCAGTAGGAAGCAACATGAACAAGACATTTAGACTTACCTCGTTAGCCATTGCCTTATCTGCACTATCATCAACCGCCGTCAACGCACAGGAAACCAAGCAATATATTCTTAAGCAAAGTGACTTAGCGATTTTTGCACCGCAAACCAGTCGCTTTGCCCGTGCCGCCATTGCCCACGACTTCGCAGCTGAGCCAGCTGCAGAAGTACTGTCAGATGATGAGCAAGGCACAGTCGTTACCATGGAGCTGACTGCAGAGCAGGTCGCACAACTTAAAGCGTCTGGCCAGTACGCCTATATTGAAGAAGATTATGAATATGTGCCTTTCTCATCGACCACCAGCGCAGAAGTCTCACCGTATGGCCTGGCCGAAGTACAGGCACCTTTGTTACAAGACACCAACGCCGACTTGTTTAAAGTCTGTGTGATTGACTCTGGTTACGATCTGGGCCACCCGGATCTGCCCCAAAACGCCACAGGTTTTACCGACTTGCCTGGCGGCCTGACCTGGGATCAGGATGGCTCAGGTCACGGTACACACGTTGCCGGTACCATAGTCGCACTGAAAAATGGTCAGGGCGTCGTCGGCGTGCTACCGAATGATAAAATTGGCGTACACAACGTGCGCGTTTTCGATAACGATGGTAAGCAAGGTTTAACCTCTCGGATTGCCCGAGCAGTTGATAACTGTGTCGAAAATGGCGCAAAAGTCATCAATATGAGTTTAGGTGGTGGCAGCCCCAGCCAGTACTTCCAGGACCGTTTGCAAGCTGCGTATGACAAAGGCGTACTTATCATTGCCGCAGCCGGTAACAAGGGGGACAGCACAGTCAGTTACCCTGCCAGTTACGAAACCGTGATGTCAGTGGCGAATATTGACGAAAACCGCGTGAAAAACGCTACATCACAGTATAACGCTTATGTAGAAATTGCAGCGCCAGGTACCAACATCCTGTCAACGGTACCGCGTGGTACCGGTGTTGCGGCTGGCGTAACAGCCAACGGGGTATTTGTTAAAGCCGGCGGCATGACCAACTCAGCAGAAGGTAACGTCAGTGCTGAACTCGTCGACTGTGGCCAGGGCCTGAATGCCTGTGCCGCGACGCGCAGCATCTGTTTAATTGAACGTGGCGGTGCCTCTTTCAAAGACAAAGCGGCCAACTGTGAAGCCGGTGGTGGTGTTGCAGCCATCATCTACAACAATGCAGCGGGTTCATTCAGCGGGACGCTGGGTGACGGCGCGCATGGGGTGACCATTCCGGTCATTTCTTTGTCTCAGGAAGACGGTACGGCACTGAAATCCTCTGTGGGTGCCACAGTGCAAGTTCAGCTCGAAGCCATTCTGGATTACGATGAAAAATCGGGTACCTCTATGGCAAGCCCACACGTGGCCGGTGTTGCTGCTCTGGTCTGGAGCCAACACCCAAGCTGTACTAACGTAGATATCCGTAACGCCCTGAATGCCACGGCAATCGATTTAGGCTCGGCGGGTCGTGACAATGAATATGGTCACGGTTTAGTACAGGCCAAAGCCGCGTCTGACTATATTGCTACTAACGGTTGTAGCGGCACACAAGAAAACCAACTGCCAGTTGCCAGCTTCACAGCAAGCTGTACCGACCTGGGTTGTAGCTTTGATGCCAGCGCCAGCCGCGACCCGGATGGTCAAGTCCTGGCTTATGACTGGAATATCGACGGATTTGCTACAAGTGGTGTCAACGTCACGTACGCATTTGCCAATGCCGGCAGCTATCAGGTATCACTGACAGTGACAGATGATGCGGGTGCTACGCACACTGTCTCTCAGTCAGTCGCAGTCACTGATGGCAACAACAATACTGGCTGTAGCGGCCTGGAAACCTGGTCTGCCAGCAAGATTTACCGTTCAGGTAATGAAGTTGCCTACAACGGTCGCAAATACCACAGCAACTGGTGGCACCGTGGCAAAAACCCAGCGCAAAACTCTAACGTGGGTAATGCCTGGAAAGTCTGGACTGATTTAGGCGTCTGTAACTAAGCGCCCACGATTTATTTTTGAGAGCTAGCAGTCAGGCGACACTTAGGTGTCGCCTTTTTTATGGACCACATGCTGTTGTCGCTGACCCCATTCACACAGCATATCCAGGATCGGTCTGAGCTCATCCGACAATCCGGTACTGGTGTATTCCACCCTGGGCGGCACTTCTGCATACACCTCGCGAGAGACCAGCCCGTCGGCTTCAAGCTCCCGTAATTGCTGAGTCAGCATCTTTTGCGTGATTTTAGGAATGCGCTTTTTCAGCTCACCAAAACGCAGCGTGCTGTCGCGCAGGTGAAACAGAATGATCACCTTCCACTTACCACCGATCACATTCATCACCGAGGTCATCGGGCAGCCAGCCAAATTAATTTCATTTTCTTCTGCTTGTAACGCGTTGTTTTCCGCCATTGGTTACCCCAGCCATACTAGCTTACAAATTGGTGCTTACTTGATCTGAGTATATCCGAACTCTATAGTTCCCAAAAGATACCAAGGGTATTTTTGATACTTTTATGTATTTAAAGCGTACACAGCGTGCGCTGACAACCCCTTGTCGATGTAATACACAACCAGGAAACCCCCATGAACACACCAAAATATGCTTTCTTCGGCGCACTGGCCATGCTGTCAGCTGTCACTGCACAGGCCGCCGACTTTATCTATAAACCCGCCTCTGCCACGCACATCGCGGCGCCCAATCAAAAGGTTGCAGGTAGCCACCGCGAGCGTTTTATAAAGCCTTATGAAGTGCAACGCCTGAGCCAGAGCGTGTACTGGATCTCGGTTGCCAACTACAACGTCACCGCGGTGGTTGGTCAGCGCAGCGTGCTGCTGATCGACGCCCCCCATGGCACTGGCAAACAACTGCTGGCAGCCATCCAATCTTTCACCCATAAACCGCTGCATGGCATCGTCTATTCTCATGCCCATGCTGATCACGTAGGCGACTCACGGCTGATCCAAAAAGCACTGGCCGATACCCCCATTGAAATTTATGCCACCACAGAGGTACGTGATGCACTGCACTCGCACAAAGTCACGGCACCTGCGCCAGTCACTCAGATCATTGGCGACACGTTTAGTTTTGAAGGCCACACGCTCACAACATTTAGCAACTTTAATGGCCACACTCAGGACAATACGGCGTTGCTTATCACCGATCAGGGGCGCACCATCATTCACGCCATCGATCTGGTTCACCCGGATCAACTGGAGTTTCGCAGTTTTTCGAACGTTGAAGACGCCATCGCCTACAAAAACGACATAGAGACACTGATGACGCTGGACTGGGACGTGATGGTCACCGGCCACAGTAACCTGGGCTATAAAGCCGATGTCCAGTTTGTCCGGGACTATATCCGCGATGTTCAAGCCTTTATCCATGCGGGGCTGGCCAAAGCCCAGTTTGCCGAGCACTTTAAAGGCGAATCGCCATTCAGCTGGTACGCGGGCTATACCAATGAAATCATCGACTTTGCTCACGCCAAAATGGCAGAAAAATACCGTAAAGACAGAGAAGAAGAGTTTGATATTGTAGCTAAATCGCACGTCCGGGTGATGTTCTGGGCGATGTTTGCCCGGGCCCTTTAATCTGCACTCAGAGAGCGATCAACGCAAAACGACGCCCAATTGCATTGATCGCTGCCTGCTCACACTAATCCGTTACTTTTCGGGCTTCCCGCTCCAGCCAATTTTGCCGGGCATGCTGCGGCGCGGTCGCCAGAATATCGCGGCTCCCCTGCTCTGCTTTACGGATGAGCCTGATGGACGAAATTTGCCAATGCTGCTGCGCTTTGATCAGACCGAACTCATAGCCCCCGGACACCGACCAAAATCCCGTTTCTCCCAGCCAGTGACGTGCAATAAACTCAGCGCTGGCGACAGCCTTATCACCCGTGACGGTCACAACCAGATTACTGAGTTCGTGCAAGGTAGCATCAAAGCCAGGCAGAAATCCGGCCCACTGCTGTAGTAATGCCCGTCGCTCTATCCGCTGTGCTGCTGTGCCAAATAAGTCGCTGTAATCGACCGTCAGCTGCGGGGCAAATACCCTGCCAAGATATTCAAATGCCCCCTGATCGGCAAACACAGAAAAACTGTGTATCTGACTGCGAATTTTAGCTTCGTCTGCTGTCATTGTGCGTGCATTGGCATTCATCGTCATGACTCCTATAAATAGTACTAACCAATATCTTGCTCGCATGCTGCCCCTCACAAAGTTGCCGCAAAATGTGTCACGACGGCATCCACCGCCTGACTGACCGACTTGGGCTGATCGTAAAAATCAAACTGACTGATCCCCTCAAACCACACGGCACGCACATTGCTACCCGCGCTATCAAGATATTGACGGGCACCCGCTGGCAATGCCATGGCATCGGAAGCGACCATCAGCACCGGTTTATCCTGAGCCGCGGCACCGGCCTGCGCATCGTAATTTAACCAGCCCGACCAGGAGGCAACATTAAACTGATTATCGTACTGGGGAATTAACCCTCGATCTGTTTGCGTGTAATAAGGGACCTGATACATCAATGACTGTGCATTGCTGTTGCTGGCCGCTTCAATATAAACAGGTTGCGCAGCCTCAGTCGCTTGTTCAGCCGCAGCAAGTAAATTCTGGACTTGTGCTTCGCCACCGTAAATGGCTGTCGCCATGGCTTTGTCATGCAACCAGGGGGCGACTACGGCAGCGCTTTTTACTTTGCCATGACCTGTTATGGCATCCAGCATATACCCGGCCGATGCACAGATCCCGAGACCTGCTATACGTGTGGTATCGACGCCCTGCAACTGGTCGAGCGCATCGATCACGGCACGAATATCCGCGGTTTTACGAACCGGGTCTTCCAAATACTGCACCGTGTCAGCACTTTCACCCCAACCGCGAAAGTCGAAGGTCAGCGCAGCAAACCCTTGCTCTGCCAGTGCCTGCGCATAGACCCCGCTCATTTGCTCTTTCACCGTTGTCCAGGCACCCGTGACGATAACCAACGGTGCATTGGAATGATTTTTGGGCAGGTACAGGTTGGCAGCAAGCGGCCCTACCTGAGTACGCAATTCTATCTTTTGCATAGTGATCTCCTGTGACGATAATTGATGCTGATGCGTGGTTGCAGACGCAGTGTGTGGTAATGCTGCGATGGTCAGACTCCCTAACAGGAGTAATAGTGATTGCTTAAACATGGCACCCTCTGTGTTGTATGCGAGCCGTTTGGCTAACCTGGGTATAGATTAGCGGCTGAGGGGCCCTGCAAGATTGAAGATTCCTGCCCGGGTTTTGGTATTTTATTGCACACAGCTGAGTTGACGGCGGATAGTACAGTGGGCTAGATTCATCCTAAGAGCCATCAATGAACACCCCGCAATGCAATCAAACCTGAGGTTTTATAACTTTGAAACCAACACCTTATCGGATTGTGGTGCGGTGCTGGAGATTACCTTTTCGAATCATGATCTGGCGTGGCCGGGCATACTGGTTGAACAAGGTATGTCTCCCCATTTTTACCCTACTCATGTTTACACGCCGTACTTTTACTTTGCACTGGCACTGGAAAATGACTTGCACTGGCAGGCCGAACAAAACGGGCAACTTGCCGACTTACACACCAGAGCGGGCAATATCTGGATCAACCCGCCGGACACGCCCTTTACGCATGCGATCTCAGAACCCTGCTATTTCGTGATCCTGGCCATCGAGGCCCGGCAGTTTCTTGACCGCTGCCCACTCAGCCTGGATGGCATTGAATTGCAGTTTTTGAACAATTACAACGTAGTGGATGGCACCATCAAGGGCATGATTGAACTGTTTATGCTCGAAGTACAAAACAAGGGCCGCAATGGCACAGCCTATTTAGACAACCTCGTTGGGCTGCTGGCCACCCATTACATACACAACTACTCCAATTATCTGGATCAGAAAACGGCGCAGGTCGCGACTTCTAAGTTTGATCAACAGCAAATTGCTAAAATTGATGACTATATTCAGGCACATATTGGTCAAAGTATCGCGGTGGACGATCTAGCGGACTTACTGGGGTGCAGCAAGTTTTACTTTCTGAGGGAGTTTAAAAAACACCTGGGGATCACCCCCTATCAGCACATTCTGGATAGGCGTCTGGCACAGGCCAAAACCGCATTGCAATCCGGGCGCACCAATATCGCCGCGACCGCTCTGGAGCTGGGCTTTAACGACCAGTCCCACTTTACCCGGGCATTTAAAAACCACTTTGGCATCACGCCCGGGCAGTTTATCAAACAACACAATTAACGGGCCTTGGCGGTCACGCACTCGGAAGTAAAAACAGCCCGTACAACCGGCCATACTCACCCATGACTTTATCATGTGAGAACACCCGGTGCAGTGTATAACCATGATCCAACAGCGCCAGCTCTGCAGTCCTGCCAATATTCCCTACTCCGTCGATCACAAACACCAATTTACTGATGCAAAATAAACTGATGCGCACACAGAAATAGTACATTGAGTAAAAAAAGACTCACACAAAGCTATTCAAAACACTCGATGAATGTTTAAATTAAACAAACAGTTAACATTTTTATTGGATTTAAAGGAACTATCATGAAGAACTATCTTAGCCGTACGCTATCACTTTGCCTGCTCTGTACCACCTCACTGTCCCTCGCACAAACTCAGTCTATCGAATACTACATGGCTGGCCTAAATAACCAGCAGAATACACACAACAACGACCCGCTCGCCAGCACAACTGTCCCGGACTTTGGTATTCAGGCTATTGGCCCGGAACTGGATGAGACAGACGTCAGGTATGGTTATGCAGTAGGGTTAACGTTTAAGGTGGGAACGCGTTTTTTGAGCCGCTGCTCTGGTACTTTACTCACTCAGGACTGGGTATTAACAGCCGGGCACTGCGTGGATCAGCACACGCTGCATACTCTTTTTAAGCTGAAAGACGACGACGTGCTAACACACAAAATTATGTTGATCGGGAATACAGATATCCGCGATGATGAAGGTAATCAGACGCATTTTATTGATATTAAAGGTCAGGCCGATGCACAGCCACAGCTGCATGTTCACGCCGAGTATGCTTTTCCGTCGTTACAAAATGCCGAAAAGCGCATCGCTTTTGCCCAGGATGATTTTGCCGTGTTCCAGCTCAACTCGGCGGCGCCTGAGGAATATGTCCCTGCGTTCCTGCCATCCAGATATAGCTTTACCAGACATCAGGTAGAGGGCAAAAAACTCACCGTGGTAGGTGCCAGCCCTGTGTATGGCGATTCCGATCAGACCGATGGCACGCTGGACATCACCTTCAGAAAAGCACGTCCAACCGTGGGCGCGGGTGATGGTGCTGAACGCGATGCGTTTCGCGAAGACGAATACAGACACAATATCCTCTATACAAATCGCCTGTTATGCGGCGGAGATAGCGGCTCCTCAATCACCACCCGACAGCGTCCGGCCACTGTGTTAGGCGTCACCTCGCAAGGCAGCAATGCGCAAAAAGGGCAATGTGGTGGCGGTGATAACTCGCAAGAAAACTTTAATCTGTTTGGCGCAGTTAACCTGGAGAACAACCCGGCCCTGGTCGATATTCTGGCCCACGCCGGCATCGATTATTTACAAAACACCGTGTATATCTCGGACACACATTATACCGGTGTATTTATTGATAACCCGATTGAGGCCCAGGGCAGAGACGCTCGGGCAGTGATTGACCTGAAAGCCATCAGCGCCCTGTCACGCTCAGTGAAAGCAACCGTGATTGGGATCAGAGCTGACGGCTCCTTTACCAAGCTAGGCAATCGACGTTTAAAATCCCACCGCTATCAGGGTACTGCTGAGCTCAGACTCAACCAGTTAGATCAGTTTGCAAGCTTGCTTGTCGCCTTTAAACCGTCCAGAGTCGATCACGGTGCTGAAGTGTCCGTCAATGTGATCCGACAGCCATAAGTAAGCCTTTAAACACCCACGTAGCAGCCGGCGCAGATAAACCTGAACCGGCTTCTGCCGATTACACCGTGAAGTGCGGTTAAAGGCCATTGAGGATGTGAAGCCCACTTTTTGCACCTCATCAGGGTCATTTTACCTATGCAGGGCCTTAATCCAGATTTAAAAAAGGTCTGGGTTGCCAGCCTAACTCGCGCATAGCCTTATCACTTGAGAACACCTGTTGCAGTGCATAGCCTTCTGTCCAGCTGCCATACTGCTTTGCCCACTGCGCCGCCTGCCCACATTCAATCGGCTGCTCAGACAGCTGCCGTAACAAACTGGCCAGCGGGGCACGATGCTCCGCAGAGCCAATGTATTCTTCTCCCGATTTTCCTCGTTCGAGTACCAACCGATATAACTCAGCCAGATTCTCACGCTCAACCAGCGACCAGGTTTGTGCTTCGTCCGTCGGTAACACGGGGTGGCCACAGCGTTCTATTTCCCAGCTCAGGATGGGCGGTAAATAGTGCTCTTCCTCGCACACCACATTGACCGGGCTGACAACGCGTAAGTCGATGTTTTCTTTGTCAGATAACCAGGCGATGTTGTCCAGCATCCACTGAAAATCGGCCACTGAGTGCTTTGGCGTGGTTTCGGTGATCACCGTATCATGGCTACCATAGGCCCAACACCCCGCGGTATAGACCAGTATGAGTGGCGTAGTGCGTGTTAAGGCATACTCAGCCACAGCCTGCATCAGCGTCGCATCGATCTCGCCCATCTTATCATCAAAGGTACAGGCGGTATGGATAAACGCATCACAGTTGGTAAGCTCACTGAGCCAGGGTTGCGGCCCAGTCAGTGACCCCGTCACTGCTGTTGCGCCCAGTTGCTCGGCTTTATCGGCACTGGTTGCATTTCTGCATAACACCTTGACCTGATAACCGTGCGCTATCAACTCCTGCACTATCGCACTGCCGATATTGCCTGTTCCGCCAGTCACAAATACCGATTTGTGTTTGCTCATCTGTTTCTCCTTGCAGATTTATAAACATACAATCACAGTAGCGCAATAAGTACCCAAATTTCTACACTGTAGTATTCTAAATCGCCCGCGGCGTCTATTCACGCCACCTGAGATCCGGCCACCGAATCAGAGCGGATCACCCGGCTGGCCCACACAAACGCCAGCGCAAGTAACCCATTGGTGTAAAAGTCCAGCGATAGCCCCACTTCCGGTCCGGATATCACGCCAACCACTATCATCAAACCCCAGCAAGCCACCGGCACAGACAACGCCATGCCCAGGGTGCGCGATGCAGGGTCCCGCAGGCAGACAAGCGCATTGCAAATAAAGGCGCCCACCATCGCAACCATAAACAAACCAATCAGCGCCTGCATGCCAACGCCTCTGGTGGCATCGCCCAGCACTGCACTGGCAATGACCCAGCAGGCTCCAATGCTCAGTGCCAGCAAAGCCGCCAGTGCAAACCCCGCACCCCACTTTGCCAGTTTCGGCGCTCGCAACACAATTCGAGGGTGCAGTTTATACAACCCCAGGACACTGGATGCGAGCCCGATAATCGCCGGGATCGCGGGCCACAAAATGGACAGCTGATATCCGGAAAAATGACGCGCCCATAAACACAGGGTGTTGATTAACATAAAACCACCGGCAATCAGAAAAAATCGGGCATCCCAGGATGTAGGTGTGTGCTGAACGTTTTGCATTGTCTTCCTCGTATTGAATGTTGTTAACCGTGAACAGGTGAGGTCATACAATGCAAAGAAATGGCCGGTAAGTCGTTTGAATGGGCCCGTTCGAACTTTTTCTTTCAAATAATTTCAGGAAGTTAGGAAACAGTCTTGGCGACATAAGCGCTTAAAGCCTCGATACCCTGCTACTTTTTTAGTTTAACGAGGGGCTACCCTATCCCAGATAATTGACGCGCAGTCCGAACAAACACACACAAAACATCAATAACGAGACGCTCTGCTGCTATGTCTGTGAAGGTGCCTGCACCTAAATTGTGAGGGTGCAGTGTCTAAACATACGATCTGGATCCACCATGTCTAGCATCCGGGATACACACAGCCAGACTGTAACACCCCGAATAAACATGCCAACTATGAACACCCTGTGCACCAGCCCAAAGTCACTGCGCGAGCAAAATTTCAGGACACGGGTTACCAAAAAGTGCCCTGGTAAGCAATTTGTGCCTTCTTGCAAAGGTGGTTACTATTAATTACCATGGTTACCAGATGAGACTTAAACCCTGAATTACAACTGAGGAGCACCCCATGTTGAAAACCCTAAGCGCAGCATTACTTTTACTGGTCAGCACCGTCACTTTGGCCGCAGACAAAGACGCCCCTAAAATCCAGTTTGATCAGTTAAAAAAACCAAACTGGAGCGAGCAGGAATTAAGCAATGCTCGCCTGGTCACCGACTTTGTACAAAACCTGATGAACGACCATAACTTTGATTATGTACTGGCACACTACAACGACAGCGCCTACGTGCAGCACAACCGCAACTTACCGGATAAAATCCCAGGTCTGGTCGGCTTCTTACAGGAGTTTGTTGAGAGCTACCCGGACTACAGCTACGACGTAAAACACATCTACACAGACGGCGACTTCGTGATTTTTCACTCTCACGCCACACTGGATAAAGATCACCGTGGCAATGACCAAAAAGGCATGAACATCATCGACACCTGGCGCATCGAAGACGGCCGCATTGTTGAACACTGGGACTCTATCCAGGCCCTGGATCTATCCATGCGCATTTACTCACTTTTCAGCGGTGGCGACATTCAAAATGATAATGGCGTGTTTTGATGGAGAGTTTTGATGGGGTGAGTGTGGAAAGCACCTGCATTGGCTGAAACGGCGTAACGGGTTTTGATTGCAAACAATCCCAGGCAGCTAAAACTAAAAAACCGCTCTAGTGGCTACAACAGTCCGAGCGGTTTTTTGCTATTTAATTGTACGCAAAACAACGACTAAAATTAATTACTGGCGCTGATCAGCTTCAACCTTATCTTTAGAATAAAACCCACGCACCGCATCTATCGTCAAAGACATAATAGCCAGAACCGATAATAGTGTAAGTACCAGCTTGATGGGTTCGTAAGCGTTGTAGATAAACATGGGGTTAAACTCGGTGAATTGTCTGATTTCCCGCTCGATCAATGCCGCAATATTAACCACAACAGATGCAGATAAAACCAGCACGTACATCAGCTCGTTCGACGTCATCTTAAAGTTAGACAGGCAATCTTTGGCAAACTGGCTCAGCGTGCCCAGCCTGAGCCCAGCCACAACCGAAGCCACAGCGTGACGTTTTACAATTAACAGGATAAGCGCCGCATCCTGCACACTCATAATCAGGTAGAACCAACCCTCAGTTGTCAGTGCCCAACCATACAGCAGTATGTCTGCCGTTCTGGCAATGAGTATACTGCACGCCACCCATCTGACATTAGGGCTGTTGCGGCTGGCAAACACGGCTAAGACAAGTGCAAACCATATGAAAATATTCATCAAATGGTTATGATCTACTGATAATTGAGATAAAACGTCCATATAAATCCAGGAAATTAGTTAGACTTTTTGTACCCTTTCAGAAAAGCAGGGTCGATAGGTGCAGCTTTCGGGTCTACCTGACCGCCTCCACCAGAAACACCACTAGCCCCTGCCACGGCAGTTAAGCTATGCGCATTCAATGTTTTTAAGTGCTTTTTTTTAATCGTACTTTTCATATTAATCCCTAATTGTTGAGTTACATAACGTTTTGAGTGTAACAAGTGAACTGCTTCGAAAGAAGTGCCTCATTCAGAAATTCCCGGGTCTTCTTTAATCTCCCCTTGCTGTTTCTTCTGAGGTAAAAGCGACCTAGGATTTAGCCCACAAACTACGTACATCCTGATAAGCTGTGGTAAATCTGGTGCTGTTTTTCCACTCTCCCAGTTATAAACCGTTTGTTTTGACACACCCAATTTCTTTGCAAACTGTATCACACTGTAAGGCCCAGAAAGCCTTAGCTGCTGAACCAGATGTTTTGAATCGAGAGTCAATTTTCTATCCTTGGTTTTCTACCTCACGTACGCGCAGCACAAAGGTGCCCAATCTAAACAACCACAAATGTTAATGATAAGAAAAATAAAAGTATATTGTCAAACCTATTGGACTCACATTCCGGTAGCATAACTTTGAATCATAAATAACCAGCCACGCTTATTAAACCGGTTGTTCTAAAAGGAAAAGGAATGAAAAACAACGCACACACCAGGAATCAAAAAGTCAACCGTATGCTACGAGCGTTACAGGCAAACCTACGCAACCTAAGACGGGACCATAAACTCTCACAAGCCCAACTTGCCGCCAAGCTCAATGTGGACCAATCCACCATCAGCAACTTCGAATCCGGCAGAACCGTGATGACCATAGAGCAGGTTTATCACCTTCACCTTATGTTCGGCGACGACTTTACCTGCCCATGCATTGATTTTATTTTGGGGAGGGATGATTAATTTTAAATGGTTTGCAGTACGCTCCAATCAATTAGTGTCCCTTCAGATAATGCAGCCTAATGAAGCGCTTATAAATAGTAATAAGGTTTACCTCTGTACTGAAGTTATACGACAACGATTGTTCTAGAACAACTTTCTATCAAAAAAAACTTGATTAAAAACATTTTGATAACAAAATAAACATCTTGATAGAGAAGGAGAACTTATGTGGTCGGATAAAGAGTCAAAAATTGACTTTCTCAATTTTAATGAGATTGCAGAGTCAATAAAAGATCTAATAACCGAGAGAGAATTAATGCCAATCTCGGTTGGTGTATTTGGTGACTGGGGAGCAGGTAAATCAACGATCTTAGAGCTAACAGCAAATGCTCTTGAAAAAGAAGAGCAAGAGTATATTCAAATTCATTTCGATGCTTGGACATTCCAAGGATATGACGATGCAAAAGCTGCACTATTAGAAACTATAGCTGCTCACCTCGTTAAAGCTGCGGAAGGTGATGAAAAGCTACTTGCTAAGGCTCTTGATTTTGCCAAGAGAATCGACAAAGTAAGATTTATGGGGCTGATGGCTGAAGGTGCAGCGGCTATATCAGGGATGCCAACATTTGGTGCTATTCAAAGCTTTTTCGGGTGGGCGGGTGATACCGCTGATGAAGAAGGTGAAAGTACTTTCGATCTAAATGACCTTCAAAAAGATACGAAAGAACTAAGTAAAGTTGGAAAAAAGGCTAAAGGAATTGTTAAAGCCAAGAAAAAGTTCTCTCCCCCGAAAGAAATTAGTGAATTTAGGAAGTCATACATATCTTTATTACAGGCTTTTGATAAACCTGTTATTGTCTATGTAGACAACCTAGATCGATGTTTACCAGAAAACACGATATCGACACTTGAAGCTATTAGATTATTCCTATTCATGCCAAATACTGCATTTGTTGTCGCAGCTGATCCTGACATGATTCGATTAGCAATCCCACACTTCCATAAAGGCGCGTCAGCGCGTCACCAAACTGACTATTTAGACAAGCTCATACAAATTCCAGTGCACGTCCCAAAACCAGGTGTTGCGGAGGTTAGAGCGTATTTGATTATGTTAATTGCCCAAGATAGAAAAGTTCCTGAAAAAGAGTTTATCCGTTTGAGACAAAGGCTGGAGGAATCACTTAAATTTTCTTGGAAGCAAGCTCAGATTTCTGTAGACGACTTACTGGAAGAGTGTGAGCTCGATTCTGTTGCAGAGCTAAGAGAGGAGTTCAAAATAGCCGAGCAAATGGCTTTGATACTTGCGGAGTCGGCAAATATTAACGGCAATCCTAGAATTGTTAAGCGACTACTAAATCAAATTAAAATGAGAAAAAGAACAGCACATCGCAGAGGTATGCAACTTGATGAAAGAACGATCGCGAAATTAGTCATTTTTGAGCGTTGTATGGGAGTTCAAGCAACAAATAAATTATATGAGCTGATTGATACAGAGAGTGGCCAGCCTGCTCTTATTGCTGAATTAGAAAGTAATGATAAAGAACTAAAAGAAAATATGTTGCCTGATGAATGGAAACATGATCAACCTTTCTTAACTAAATGGTCAAAATTACAGCCAAATTTCACGGGGGTTGACCTTACAGCTGCCGCATATTTGAGTAGACAAAACATTCCTATGGGAGCTGTTAACTCTGTAATATCCGGGGCTGCTCAAGCATTGCTAGAGGGCCTTATCAAGCAGAAAATTAAAGGAAGCAAAGCAAGTGACGCCTTATTAGAAAAAACAGCTTCAGAAGAGTATGTTTCAGTAATGGATGCTCTGATAGATCATTTGCGCCAAATTGAAGACTGGCAAAGAGAAACCCCTGGCATATATGGAGCTTGGAAGTTAGCTAAGCATGACGATAGATGTCGAGATATCTTTTTAGCTGCTGCAAAAAAGGCACCTAAGAAACGGTGGCTGTCATTAATAATTAAAGAGTTAGAAGGAGCTAAATAGTGGGAACTTCAGCATCAAGTACTGGACCGAACAATAAAAGCCCCCTTTTGCCACCATGGGCAGAGCAAGGAGAGCCTGTGCAAGTAGGAACAGGGGATGGCGGCAATCAAGATGGGGAGGATGGTCAGCAGGAGCTTGAGGGCAAAGAGTCGCCATCAGAGATAGACAATGGGAAAGTACAAGCACAAATTCCTGGGCCCGTTCCGAATATACCATCTCCAAATAGGCTAACTGGTGCAAGGAGATCGTTCGGTGAGTACGCTAAGCCAGATGGCAATAGCTCCAACTTGCGTGGTTCCCTTAAAAAGTACTCTAGCAGATCGGGAGGAGGCTCCGGCACAAGCCGCCGATTAGCAAGCGGAATCACTGCAGGTTCCGGATTATTGGGAATGATGCAAGGTGATAGTGTTAATGCTAACGGCAGAACACTATCTCTATCAGAACTCAATGGCCTATCAACCGACCAAGCTATAGATCGTATTAGTGAACATTTAGCGCCCGAAAACGGTGATGCTGACTCTGTACGTTTAGCCCTAGACTTTGCCTTGGCGGAAGTGTTGCCCGAAGAAGACGCATTTGATGAATCCATGTTTACTGATGATGTCATTCAAGAAGCCATTTCTTGCTATCTCACTGATCTAATTTTTCAGGATGTCGTCAATGGTATGGGTAAGGCTTGGTTTCATGCTGAGCATCCAAGCAAGCACCACAGAATGGAAGAAGAATTAAGGGACCTAATAAAAGTGATAACTCAATCTAAAGTAGAAAAAGTGATGAATGAGAATGGAGGCAATATATCGCAAGACAATATTGCCAAGGTACAAATTGATGCGATATCTCAGACAGTAGATGAGTGGGAGTCTTTCAATGATTAACTTCTATTTTAACCATGACCCTGCACTTCTCCCAGAATACTCTGATGCTTGCCATCCTGTTCAGCTGTTTAACACACATCCACATAATAAAGCAAAACATAGTAGAGCTTCTGGCACTTTGCTAAAGAGAGTTCGAGATCTTGGTGTAGAGATCGATGCAAACGCTATCGATTTTATTACCATTGCTAGTGCAGTTACTGCTGCGGAAACATTTGAGCGTAGAAGTGTTGCAGCCGATGCGTGGTCTAGGGTAATGCATCTTCATATTCCTGTAACTGATCATTATTTGTGGAACACGTTATCGAACCGCTTGAGCTCAATTTTGAACTTTTTAACCGGTGATCAGTGGCAATTTACGTTCACAAAAACGACGTTTCAAATGCCTGCACCTATTATTAGCAAAAAATCCAAAGCAAGGCTTGATAGTCTCAAAGGTTTAAACTCCGTATGTCTTTTCTCTGGAGGGTTAGATAGCGCCGTCGGTGCGATAGATATACTAAATGGTCCATCAAATTATAAACCTTTGTTGTTAAGTCATGCTTATCGTGGCGATGGAGTAAAGCAAGAAAGCATTAAAAAGCTGCTGAAATCTAATTACGGGGAACTTTCATACAGCATTTCGCCCAGTTTAATGTCAAAACTAAAAGGTAAAACAGATGTCACTATGCGTGGCAGAAGTTTTAACTTTTTAGCTATGGCTGTGTTAGGTATATCTGCATTAAGAAACGCTAATGAAGATAGTAGTATTAACACAATTATTGTTCCAGAAAATGGCTACATATCTATTAATCCTCCACTTACAAGGCGAAGAATAGGCAGTCACAGCACGCGAACTACTCACCCATACTTTTTAAATCACCTAGGAGAGTTACTTAAAGACGCAGGCTTAAACATACAGTTTATTAACCCATACCAATTTAAAACAAAGGGAGAGATGTTAGCTGAATGCTTAGACCAAGATGCTATCGCTAAGGCCGTACCGTTAAGTGTGTCTTGCAGTCATTGGCATAGAAAGCATATGCAATGTGGCCACTGCGTACCTTGTTTAATAAGGCGGGCTTCAGTTCATCACGCTGGTTTTATTGCAGATGCGCCATATGTCAGTCAAAATCTAAAGTTTATTCATAAAGAAAAAGATATAAGAGATGATCTGCATGCTGTTCAGACAGCTATTATTAGGTTAGATAAGAGCAAAGATTACAAGGGCTGGATTAGACAAAGTGGTTCATTACCAGATGATCAAGTGACGAGAAATAAACTTGAGTCTACGATCCAGCGTGGATTAACAGAAGTGGAAACTTTTCTGAAAGCGAACAATGTTTAATGATGGATATGCATTGTCATGTAGATCTGTACCCAGACTATGACGAAATCCTAAAAGACATCTCTAGTACAGGGTCTTATGTGTTATCTGTTACTACGGTACCTTCTGCTTTCGAAGGTACTCGTAATCTTACGCGAGGAATAAAAAACTGTAGAACCGCTTTGGGGTTACACCCTCAGCTGGCTCACCAAAGGAAAAGTGAGCTTGCTCTGTTTGATAAGTTGATAAGTGAAACTCGATATATTGGCGAAATTGGACTTGATGGCTCTCGAGGTTTTGTCGAGAACCTTAATGACCAATTGTTGGTGTTCAAGCATATTCTAAATATGTGTGAGTCATTCGAAGATAAAATCTTAACCATTCATAGTCTCAATGCAGTAGACATGGTTTTAGAATGTCTAAATGAATACCCAAAATCTGGTATACCCGTTCTTCACTGGTTTTTAGCAACAAAGAAGCAAGTATTGAAAGCAGTAGAGCTTGGTTGCTACTTTTCAATAGGGCCAGCGATGTTGACTTCAGCTAGAGCAAAAAAAGTAATTTCTTGGTTACCTGAGAGTCGAGTTTTATTAGAGACAGACGGTCCATTTGCTAAGGTTGATGGAAATATTCTGTACCCATCAAACGTTACAAGTGTGATGGAATATTTGGCTAATGAATGGGGAAAATCTCTAGAGGATATTCAGGCCATACTTTCTAGTAACTTAAGAGATTTAGTATCAGGCTAAAGTTTGCTGAAAAAGAGTGGATCAATATCTGTAAAACTACAAGTTAATATTAAGACCTAGTTACCAGCAATCATGTATTAAGCTGTACTAGCTCAGACTTGACCTGACAGTTACCCGTTTTTCAATCGGTGATTGTCAGTCTAGATTTGGGCTAAATTCTTTTCAGCCCAGAGCGATTTCCCATCTAATAATGTTTCAAGTGGCGTTCTG
>NZ_JACEQV010000016.1:0-129772 GCF_015356275.1 Pseudoalteromonas sp. PPB1
GTGGGTTGAGCATTTCCTTAAGCAGTTTGGGGTAAGTGTGGCACTTGCTTGTGAGGTTGCAGGACTAAATCGAAGTGTCTATTACTACACGCACAAGCGGCCACCAGATGATGAGGTAATCGATGCGCTGCTATTGCTTGTAGAGCGTCACCCTCGCTGGGGTTTGCCCAAGCTATTTAAACGGCTCAGGCATCAGGGTAAAACATGGAACAAGAAGCGTGTTGAACGAGTTTACAATATGCTAAAGCTCAACTTGAGGCGAAAAGGAAAGCGCCGTGTTCCTACACGTAGCCCAGAGCCGTTGAGTGCGCCGGAAAAGCACAATGATTCTTGGTCTATGGATTTCATGAGCGACGCTTTAAGCTTTGGACATCGCTTCAGAACATTAAATATTATCGATGATTATAATCGACAAGCACTGGCCATCGAAGTAGATACCAGTTTGACCACAGAGCGGGTTATCAGAACGCTTGAACGAGTGATTGCCTGGCGAGGAAAACCGTCGCAAATAAGGGTTGATAATGGACCTGAATTTACATCCAGCTTGTTGGAGAGCTGGCCTCAGAAAAAAAATATAAAGCTAGAGTTTATTCAGCCAGGAAGTCCTTATCAGAATGGATTTGTGGAGCGTTTTAATCGCAGTTATCGAGAAGAAGTATTAGATTTATATCTGTTCGATTCACTACAACAAGTACGCGAAATCACAGATGAATGGTTAGAAATTTACAATTATGAAAGGCCTCACGATGCGCTGGAAGACATGACTCCAGTTGGCTATCTTGAGGCTGCATAATTCTACTAATGAGCTGTACTAGGTTGGGTGGAGTTACAAGAGAAGCTCAGTAAAGATGGGCATTTTGCACTTTGTAAAGGCAAGTGATATTGAATTTGATTATTGCTTTTTAAAAGTATCTCGTCATGAGGAGTCTCCCCTTTTATGGATATTAGAATATCTGATGATAGAGAAATGTCTTTTTTTATATACTCTAATCAAGGAGAAATATTGCTTTCTCCAGAGGAGTGGATTGAGAACAATGAAAAAGGGCAAGCATTCTACAAATCAGAAATAGAAAATGGGGAGTTACACAAGTCCACTTTGAATATCCACCATAAAGAAAAAGGCTTGCCAATCTGGCAAGCCTTTTTCTTTTTAAAGAGCAAAAACAAATGTTTACTTGTTTTGCTCTTTCACCGCTTTTAATTTTGCGGCGTGGTCAATCTCATACGCCGGCATGTCTTTGTTACCGTGGATCAGGTAGTTGTCCATCCAGCGCATTAAGCGCAGGCTGTAGTCGTACTGCGCAGCAACTTTACGGTTACCATGGCCTTCGCCCGGGTAGTAAACCAGGCGTACGTCTTTGTCTTGTACCTTCATGTAGCGGTATAGCTCCATAGACTGAGCCGGGTGAACGCGCGGATCGTCTTTACCATGCATGATCAACAGTGGGGTTTTCGACTGGCCAGCCCAGTAAATCGGGCTGCGTTCAAGGTACCACTGCCATTTCTGCCATGGGTAAGAGCGGGCGTGAACCAGGAACATTTCGTTTGAGATGTCGGTCGTACCAAACTTAGACAGCTGGTTGGTTACACCCACAAACATCACACTGGCTGCAAAGTGCTCGGTGAGTTTAGTTGCGCCCCAGGCAGAAGCATAACCACCGTAAGAACCACCTGTGATACCAACACGTTTGCTGTCGACCAAACCCATTTCAACCAGGTGATCTTTCATGTCGACCAGATCGTCAAACTCTTTACCAGCATAGTCGCCCTGACCCAGTTTAGAGTAGTCAACGCCTTTACCTGTTGAGCCGCGGTAGTTAGGGTAGAAGACCGCGTAGCCGCGTGCTGCACCCATTTGACCCGGATCTGAATAGCTGGTCAGCCAGCCGTTTCTGTCATGGCTTTCCGGACCACCGTGCACCGCCATGATTAGAGGGTAACGTTTGCCTTCCTGGTAATCCAGTGGGTAGATAAGCACACCGCCAATTTCCACACCGTCGCGGGCTTTAAAGTTAATAGCTTCTTGTTTTGCCAGACGCTTGTTGTCTAACCAGGGGTTTGAGTTGGTTAAACGGGTTGGCTTTTTAGAGCGAACCATAAACACTTCACTTGGGTGTTTTGGGCTTTCTGCACGTACGCCGATGGTTTTGTCTGAGTCTGATACTGACAGGCTTTGAGCGATAAACTTGCCTTCTTTAACCAGCTTTTTGTACTTGCTTGATCCAACTTTCACTTGCGCAATGAAGGTTTCTGCGCCGACATCGGCAATAAAGTTCAGAACATTTTTGCGGTTTGACCATTCAAAATCTTTGAAATGGCCCATAAAGTTCGGGATCCATTCTTCTACTTTGCCGGTTTTCGCATTGGCCAGGAACAGGCGGCCTTTGGCTGGATCGTGCTTGTCTTCCGCGCCTAAAATGGCAATGTACTTACCGTCATGTGAGAATTCAGCTTCACCCAGTTTACCTTCGGTTTTGAACGAAGTGGTGATCTTCTGCGTCGCTACGTCCATTACGTGCCACTGAGACTTCATGTATTGGTCGTCGATCAATGCAGTCGGCTGTGTTTTCACCAATAATTTACTGGCATCATCAGACCAGTTGATGTCACTCACGTAACCTTCAACAGGGACCACGGCAGGAGTCAGAGGTTTGTTTGTCTGTGCCAGGTCGACCAAATGTAGCTGCTTGTTTTTCAGGCCAAGCTCATACACTTCAGCCATAAAACCAAGCTTTTTAAGCTCTTTTTCGCTTGCATCTTTGGCAGGCATAGCCAGAATAGCGACCTGCTTACCGTTGGGGCTCAGGCGATACTTGCTGATAGAGGTGCCTTTCAGAGACAGCACTTTTTGTGCTTCACCACCATCTACCGCAATGCGGTACAGAGAGGTAAATTTGTCTGCCTTTTTCTTGGCCGTAAAGTAAATGAATTTGCCATCTGCTGACCATTCAATTTGACCTACGTTGATTTTACCTGTGATGAAAGGTACTTCATTACCTTCGTCATCAACAACATACAGCTCGCTGTAGTTTTTACCGTTGCTGTCTACATACAGTTCACGAGGGACTGAGCGACGAAATGCAACAGACTCTCCATCAGGGCTAACGGCTGTTTGGATAACGCGTTGAATTGTAGGAATATCTTCAACTGTGATTGTGTCATTTGCCGATGAGGCAAAGGTGCTGGCACTGGCAAGACCAATGGCAAGCGCGAGCGAGGTTTTAATTAGTTTCATAAATGTTCTCTGGGATTACGCTTTCTTATAAACTAGACCGCGAAGTGTAGTGCTAGTGAGTAATATTTTACTTTAGCGCCGACTGAAAACCAGTGTTTGCGATTAACTGTCTGCTTTATGGGATAAATAATTGCGGTATATCAATCAAGTGACACATTTTGCTGATAAGGAGTACGAGACCAGTATGTCAGATATCAGGATTCACCCGTTAGATACCCGGATCCCGCCTTTAGTCGTACTCTTGTTGCATTTGATCCTTAGTTGGGGGCTGGTACAGCTATTCGGTGTTGTGGAGTTGAGTGAGACGATAAGGCTGTGTGGTGCTTTTCTACTGAGTTTTGTTGGCGTGGGAGTCGCACTGGCTGGCGTGATTGCATTTCGCCGCCACAAAACCAGCGTTGATCCGGTACATATAAGTAAAGCCTCTACCCTGGTGACCAGCGGCATATATCGCATTACCAGAAACCCCATGTATGTGGGCTTCCTGTGCTTACTATTGGCATTTAACTGGTATCTCGCTGCGCCAGTGGGGACGCTTGCAGCACTGAGTTTCATTGGTTATATAACTCGTTTTCAAATCAAACCAGAAGAGCGCTTCTTACTTAATAGTTATGGACAAGCATACAGAGACTTTCTGGCCACAACCCGGCGCTGGCTCTAGCGTGATACCAACTTCGCTTAATACCTGTTCAATTGGAAGGAGCAAGCATGGCGCTTTCTGGCCTCAAAATAGAGCCCTTAATTAAGCAAGTTGGCATGACTATTTTGTTGCGACTTGCCTGAATTGCGCTCTGATATCATCCGGCATTCCCCAAGAGTACTGCATCAAGATCGTATCAAACACAGCTTGCCAGGCGGTGCTTTGGCTATCATGTAATTGATTTTTCTGTTTGATGAGTAAGCGCTTTATTTCTGACACATTATGATAATCGGGCCAAATGGCCTGCGCTGCGCTAAATTGAGAGAGTGCCTCGGAAATATCTCGTGCCAGGATAGCGTTAAATCCAGCCCGTTCATATTGGTCGACCTGTGCTTTTCTGTTCGGTACAGACTGCGTCTCTGTCAGTAATACGCTCTGTTTTACGTTAGACAGTTGCTTGGCTAGGTTAACCTGAATGCCATCTACTTTTTTGAGTAATGTTGCTGGCTCCTGGCTGGCCTGAATGTCTTTTTTGAGCTGTGCTATCTGTGCCTCGTAGTTGCTGCTGATATCTTCAATTTGTTTACCCAGCTTTAATCCAAACGCATCTATCTCTCGTTGCTCTATTATTTTGAATAACTTATCGCCATAGACAGCAAAGGCGAGGATCAAGATAGCAGGCCACAAAAAGACTTTGATGTAATCGAGCACCAGCCGATAGGCTGCCAGCTTTTGTTCTGTGTTGTCGTTCATGGTGAGCTCCTTTGCACCAGAGTGTGACTTTGATTGTCACCCAAATTGCGTTTGAAGCAAAGGGGAGATTGAGTGGGCGGCCGCATCTACAGGCAAAGAAACCATTTGGCAACACCCCGACTGCTTAGGTGTTGCCAAACACGATTTACAGGCTTTTCTTCGGTGGCAGTGCCACGTTGGCAAAGATAAGGCCGGCAATCAAAGACATGAAGATCAAAAAGGTCTGCTGGCCGATGTGGTCTGCTGCGACAAAGCTCTGTCCTTCAATTAGCGAGTTTAAACCAATATAGGTTTTTGATCCGGGTACCAACACTATCAGTCCCTGCATCGCGACAATCGAGGCGGGCGCGTTGACGGTGCGGTTAAACACATTACTGAACACGCCTACGGCAAATGCGCCGACAAAAGTCCCCAGTGAATAGTCGAGGTAGATGGCGGAGCCTATGCTGGCTGCATAGGCAATAAAACCTGACGCAATTGACCAGCTGGCGTGTTTCAGCTTAGTGCGGAAAATCACAATCAGGCTGCTACACAATAGCAATATTGCCATCCAGGCTGTCCATTTCGGGAGCGGATCGGGCTGCACATAATCGCTTTGTCCAAATAGGAAGAAGCCAATACTGATGCCTAAAAACGCACCAAAGTACAGTTTAAACAGCAACATAATGGCGTCCATGACCCGAGCTGTCCCCGATACTAAGTGGCGTGCGGACAGCTCTGCAAAGCCAAGTGCCAGTGCCAGACCAGGTATAAATACGATTATCGCCGAAAGTACGACCAGTCGGATATTAACCATAGGATCCAGGTACGACGAAATCGCACAGGCAGCCAGCGCAGAAGCGATTGCCACCACAGGCTCCAGCATGTGCGTAACGCGCTTTGAGCGAGTTGACCAGAGGACGAAGATAAAGACCAGAATCGACAACACCGCAGACCAAAGCACATCATTCCAGCTGGTGCCCATTAGCATTGCAAAGGCACCTCCTGACACTGCAAACGCGATACCCGTAAGTAGCCGTCCATAGGGATCTTTTGCCTGAGTTATGGCATCCAGATTCTGATCTGCTTGCTCGACACTGAGTTCGCCTGCCAGCATTCGGTTTACGACATCATCTGTGTCGGCCAGTGAACCAAGGTTGTGGTCACCGGGCTCTACGCGGGCAACATGGGTGTACTCATCCTCGTGTCCTTCAGTCCAGATCACAAAAGTGACGGACGTTGGAGACATAACAAAGGACGACTTAAGCCCCAGGTGGGTGGCAACTTCCATCAGGTGGGCTTCCAGGCGATAAGCCGGGGTTCCGTATTGATGAAGCATTTTGCCTAATTTAACAATAAACTTACGTTTTTGTGTAAAGGTGGCTGAGTTCAACGGCGTGTAACCTAATTATAAGTAAAAATCGACAGCGACTTAGTGAGTAAGGAAGCTAACAGCTTGTTTCGCCTCCCTACCCAGTTTAGGCAATAACCTAAGTTGCCGCGAATTCTAACCACTTCTCACGTAAATTCAACGCATTTTATTTGCATTTTTTGCTTCAATCCATTGGGACATATATTGGGTACTGCGAAGTGTGTGGTGTCGCAGCATACTGCCGGTGAAGTTTGCCCGCCTGTGTGGGCCCAAATTGGTCAGTAGATTGGTAATCTTTTGTTTTAGTTGAGACTCTAAAGGTCGCTTATCATAACGCGCCTGTAGCAGGGCCAGCCCGTTTTGTTGCGCCTGCTGATAGCGTGCTTCACCCTGGTATAAGGCCACCGCCTCGGCAGCAAAGGTTTGTGGGCAGTTGCTTATCGCACCGTGCCAGGGCAGGTCGCCATGCATGCCCTCTGCGCCAATCTCTGTGGTCACGCAAGGTGTTTGTGTGATCATTGCTTCGAGCAATTTACCTTTGATTCCGGCCCCAAAGCGCAGTGGAGCAAGGCATACTTTACTTTGTGCCATTACACTCAGTGCATCTTTTGCCCACCCTTTGATCAAAAAGCCGGTTTTAGGATTGTGTAATGCAGTTGCCTTGGGTGGCGGGTAGGAGCCATAAATGTGTAGCTCTGCATCTGGCAGTTGTTTGCGGATCATCGGCCAAATTTGCTGCAGGTAAAGTACCGCATCCCAGTTTGGGGCGTGGCGAAAATTACCTATGGTCATAAAGTGCTTGCGGGTTTGAAAGTCTGGCACTGTGTTATCAAGTGCACTCAGGTCAACCATAAATGGTAAGTGATGTAATAGGTCGGCGGATACGCCAAACTGAGTAGTGAGCAACTGGTGTTCAAAATCAGAAATGATCAGCGATAAATCGCAACGCAAAATTGCGGCGATCTCCCGTTTAGCCAGCTCGCTGTCGAGCAGGCTATTCAGGGTGAAATCTTGCTGAGTGCGATGTGCTGCATGGCGTGCGTTGCGAAGACATTGCAGGTCCTCGGTGTCGAGGATTTTAAGCGCATCGGGTGCAAATTTATCGACCCGCCAGCCAAACTGTTCTTCCATCATAAAACGGTCAAACATCACGATATCAGGCTTAAGTTGCGCGATATAGTCGTCAAAACTACTGCAATTGAGAGCGATGGGGGTACAGGTGATCTGTTCCTGACTTAAATCCGCCATATGCTCTGTTTGCTGGGCCGGGCTGGCAAATTCAACTTGCCAGTTCTGCGCGCGGAAAAAGCGCAGTAAGGACATCATATGACTGCCGGCGGCCGACGAGTTCGGTTCCGGCCAGACATAACCTATTACTAAAACTTGTGTCATTTAAATGGAAGATTCTCTGAGTTGCAGCGATACATCCACCAGGGTCCGTACCGCAGGTTGCGATTTATTCATAATTTCTGCCAGTGCCTGGCAGGTGCGTTTACCGATGTCATCTGCATCAATTCGCACGGATGACAAAGCGGGTTTCATTAATCTGGAATCGGCCAAATCATCAAAACCAACTACTTTGATATCTTTGCCTGGCGTGAGCCCGTGCTCTCGCATTGCTTCCATTACACCATAAGCAATGACGTCACTAAAACAGACGATGGCCTGAGTATCCGGGGATTGCGAATACAGAGTATTAAACGCTTCGCGACCTCCCTGGCGGTTGGTCTGAGCGGTAATTTCAGGCATGGGTTCGGGGACTTTGCGTAGTGTGAGTGCGCTGCGAAAGCCAGCTAAGCGTTCATGGTAATCCGAAATCTCGGGTGTACCGCCGACAAAGGCCAGGCGCTGAATCCCCTGTTCGAGTAAATGCATGGTAGCCAGGTGTGTGCCTTTTTGATTATCGGGCAGAATACAGGGGGCGTTACTGTAAGGGATCTCCCGCATAATATTGATAACAGGGAAACCAGAATCGACGAGTTTATTGACCCACTCCATAGTTGTGCCCGGTGCCGGCACCATGACAAACGCGCTGACATTGTATTCTTTGAGCGTATTGACGACCTGTTGCTGACGCGTCAAATCTTCACTGGTATTCACCAGCATAGGCACCATACCCAGTGCATAAATGTGCTTTTCAAGACCCACCGCCAGCTGTGCGGAATAAGGGTTAGTCAGGTCGTTGATCACCAATGCGACCAGGTTGGAGCGCTTACTACGCAGTGCTGCGGCATCACGGTTATAGACGTAGCCTAATTTTTCTATGGCAGCGAGTACCTTTTCCCGGCTCTTGTCGCTGACTTTGTCGGAATGGGTAAGGACTAGGGAAACGGTCGATTTAGATACTTGCGCTTCTCTGGCAACATCGAAGATGGTTACTTTGTCTGGCTTTTTATTGTTGTTCATAATGGCCTGAATAGCTGCTCAAACGGTTGACGAACGCTTAGTTTACCGTAACTTCGCGCCTAGATGCACGTTATACCACTAACATTAGTGCATAACCAATCTGAAGGCTTTAATTGGTCGCTAACGGTATTATAAAATTCTCATTCAGAACAACTAAGTATCAGATATTTTGTTGTTTTAGCGACGAAAATTTTTGTGCTCCGGGTTGACCTGTGAATTGCGTGGATTGCTATTAAACTAGTGCACATTTAGGTAATTTCGTTATATCATGAGAGGTTGAGATAAGAATTCAAGGGTAGAAAAGTGGTGAAAAAGAGCCCGGCTTTGCTGTTTTTTTTAGCTTGTTGTTTGTGGGTTAATACTGCGCTGGCAGCATCGGAAGGTTACCAGGTGCCAAGAGAAGAAATTGCGCAACTGGTAGGTGTGCCGCCAATGCCAGAGGTGCTGCTCAATGAACAACATGTCTGGATGGCGCTATTAACCAAGCAAAAAAGCGTGCAACGGCCAGATGAAGCAGGTCTGCGTTACGGCGATTTACACTTTGATCCCACTACCTTTATGCGACTAGGCTTGGTGGCCTATTCAGGCCTGAGTTTTAAACATGTTGCGACGGGCGCCGAGGTCAAAGTTGAAAACTTGCCACCTGGTGAAGTATTTGCTCCACGGTGGAGTGCAGATGGTCGTTATCTGGCCTTTATCTTGCGCACCGAGCAGGATGGCCGTTTATGGGTCTATGACATCAAGCAGCGAGAACTACGCGCTGTGTCTCGTTTTCCACTCAATGGCGTAACCACGGAAGTCCCTTATCATTGGCTGCCTGACAGTTCTGGACTGGTGGTCAATAGTGCCGTTAACCACACCGGAGAGCGGCAACAAGCAGCTCGTCAATCTCGTCTG
Source organism: Pseudoalteromonas sp. PPB1 (assembly GCF_015356275.1). Taxonomy (NCBI): domain Bacteria; kingdom Pseudomonadati; phylum Pseudomonadota; class Gammaproteobacteria; order Alteromonadales; family Pseudoalteromonadaceae; genus Pseudoalteromonas; species Pseudoalteromonas sp. PPB1. The sequence goes on from NZ_JACEQV010000016.1 coordinate 9,283, forward strand.
AGCGGACCGGTTGTTGCGCAATCACATGGTGCACTTAGTGTTGTGACTGACACTACAAAAAGCCTCTCTACAGAAGCTTTTGCGCATTATGCACAGGGACAGCTAATTAAGGTGCCGTTGCAAGGTCGGCCCGTCGCCATTGGCGGCCCGGCTTATTTCCACCATTTTACACCCTCACCTGATGCGACTAATCTGCTGGTGGCCATGTCCTTACTTGAAGCGCCACAGCAATCACAGCCGCTACAGCGCACGCTGGCGAATCACCCGAGTGTTTGGCAGGTTTGGGGGATGACTGGATTCGCGTTATATGAACTGTATCGACCAGTAATGCCACCCGAATCTTTAAGTGAAGAACAAAATGTTCTGGCGGCTATTTCAACACCTCCGGCTGTTCCAATGCGTAGCCATTTTCAGTGGCGTGCGGACAAGGGAGCAACCGTCGTCTGGGCGCAAGAAGGTGATGCTGAGAACGCGTATGGCCTGTACCATATTTCGTCACCATTTAAGCGCGCTCCTCGATTGTTTATGGCGCTTCAGGAGCCTTTAGTGTCTTTGAACTGGGGCGATGCCAATATTGCCTTACTCACTCAGGCAGAAAGCGAGCGTTTCTGGCGGACTTCTGTGATCAATCCATTGGCACCGCAACGCAATCCCCTGGAGGTCGCGAGATATAAAGTCGCTGATGCGCAGTCTGAGCAGTGGCTGATGACTCGCAATGATTTGGGTGCCCGGGTTGTGAAAGTTGTGGGCAGCAGATATTTGTTTATTCAGGGAGCAGAAAGAGTGCAGGGAGAGGATTTACCTTATCTCGATCGGTTTGATGCCAGAGCTAATACGCGTACCCGGATCTGGCAATCTAAGGCGCCTTATTTTGAACAATTTGTTGCGTTGCTGGATGATGAAGGCATGCGCTTCATTACGTTGAGACAGTCTAAGCAAGACCAGCCAAATTACTTTGTGCATGATCGGACATTTAATTCTCAGGAGCAGATCACGCATTTCAGACATCCGTACCCTGCGTTACGCGGTTTGTCCCGTGAGGTGCTGAGCTTTGATCGTGGGGATGGCACACAAATAACAGGTACGCTCTATTTGAGCGCAAACTATGATCCCAGTCTGGGTCGGGTACCTGTCTTGATGTGGGTAAAATCGCCAGAAAAGACACAACCAGCATTTAGCTCCCCTCATTACTTTGTGCCTCTGGATCCTCTTGGCCCTTTGCCCCACCTTTCGCAAGGTTATGCGGTATTTGAAATAGACGGGTTCACTTTACCTGACGAGCAGGGCAATGCGGCTCAGTTACGGAAGCAGTGGCAGTCTACGGCTCAAGCCGCAGTTGCGGTATTAGCACAACAGGGCATTGCAGATGTTAGTAAGGTAGCAATTGGCGGGCAGGGGGCCGGTGCAACTGTGGTCGTTGATTTGCTGGCCCATACAGATTTATTTGTTACCGGTTTAGCGCGCAGTGGTACTTACAACTTTACGCTGGCCCCTTTTGCCTATGAGCAACAAATTGGCACCTTTTGGCGAGATCCTCAAGCTTATCTGACAGCATCACCTATGACATATGCGGACAAAATTAAAGCGTCGTTGCTTTTAGTCCATGGCTACCAGGACCGCCAGCCTGGGCGCTTTGCAGTGCAAAGCGAGCGCTTATTCAGCGCATTGAATGACTTGGGTAAACGCGCGCGCCTGGTGTTGTTGCCAGAGACAGATCATGACTACACAAACCGACAGGATGTGTTACACATGTTGTGGGAGCAGCAAAGTTGGCTGCAACGCCATTTTGATCCATTGCCGTTGATTGAAGAAATCAACCAGGTGCCAGAGGCGTTGCGATTTGAGCTGGCGTCCGAGTCTGTCACGCCCTGGCCGATGTAATTCTATTGTTTGGCGGACAACGAGCTACCTAATGAAGCGGCGATCACCATAAAGATCGCCAGCCACTGCCAGGTACTTAGTAGTTCTCCTAAGATCACTAAGCCAGCCAGCGCTGCGATGGCCGGCTCCATACTCATCATAATACTAAAGCCCTGGGCTGGCATTTTCTTTAACGCAACCATTTCAAGGCTATAGGGCAAGGCACTTGATAATAATCCAATCGCAATACCAAGAGGGATCAAAGACCAATCAAGCAATGCCGTTCCCTGTGATACGACCCCAACGGGTACAACGGCAAATGCCGCAACACTCATACCGATTGCGACTGTCGCACCGCCACTCCCGTGACCACCACTTTTCTTGCCAAACAGAATATAACCTGCCCAACACGCGCCGGCGGTGAGTGCAAGCAATACGCCGATCGGGTCCAGGCCATCTACTTCGCCCATCTGCGGCAGTAACAGCAATATGCCTGCAAGCGCCAGTGCTACCCAGAGGTAATCTCGTTTACGTCGGGATGAGAATAATGCCACCGCAAGTGGTCCGGTAAACTCCAGTGCGACACCAATGCCAAGCGGGATGCGTTCTATCGCATAATAAAATGTCAGATTCATAATACCCAGGCTTAGTCCATATAAAATCACTGGACGCCAGTTTTTGGGCAAATGCCGCCAGGGCCGAAAGACCAAACATAATATCAGTGCCGAAAATCCCAGGCGATAAGCCGTCGTGCCCTCTGGCCCGACATGAGGAAATAGCTGTTTGGCAATTGAAGCACCAGACTGAATGGTAACCATAGCCAGTAACAAGCACGCGATGGCATACAGAAAGCTTTTGTTTAAAAGATGCATCGAGAAATCTCGCTATAAATAAAGGCCGCCAGTCTACTTATCAAAATGGTACTGCTCAATAGTTTTGTATACATTATTCCGTAATTTCCGATTTTGAATAATTCGAGGTGACTTTAATTTAAAAATCATTATCAAATTGTATTTTTTTCTTATAAATGGTGTATTCGTTTTACTTTAAGAGCCTCGTATTTTTGTGTCCGGATATTAACTGTCCCTCAGTTTCATTATATAATCATATTCGTATATAGGAGAGCCGTGCAGTGAAAAGTATCTATTTGAAAGGTGAAAATCCAGACCTGATTTGGTTAGTTGGTGCTTTGTTAAAGCATCATAATCCAGATGTCTTGCTGGGTAATACAATGACCACGCAACAGATCAGTTTTGGGGCAAAACAAGCGCTATCCGAGTTTGGACTGAGCAGAAACCTGAGTTTCGGCCAAAACGACGTTAATGAGGAAGAGTGCGATATTATGCTTCACCTTACTCAGGGGGCATGCTCTGAACAGGAAGGAAAACAAACACCGCAAACACTGTTCTGGCAACTTGCTTTAGAGGACGTTGATGCGTCTTTTAACCCATATCGTAAGGCTTTATATGAGTTAAATTGTAAAGTGCGTAATCTGTTGGCTGAGCCGCAACAAATCGAGCCCATTACCCCAATGGCTTTTTATAAAGCCATGAGTGACGAGTTAAGGCTGAAAACGCTGCTGCTGATTTTGCAGGAGCAGGAGCTGTGTGTCTGTGAGTTGATGGTGGCACTGGATGAGCCCAGTCAGCCTAAGGTGTCCAGGCACCTGGCACAACTCAGAAAAGCGGGTATTCTGACTATACGAAAGCAAAGTCAGTGGGTGTACTATGCATTGAATTCAGAGTTACCAGGCTGGATGCAGCAAGTTTTACAGCGTACTTTGCTTGGAGAACCCGCTAGTATTGAGATGGAGCTGGCCAGGCTAGACTTGATGGGAGACAGGCCTGCGCGCCAACAAAGCTGTTGTGCTTAGCGTGCATTGAGGTAGGTGAGCCAGTCATTCTCATGCCTGAGCATCATTGCATGCTTTTTTGACCCCAAATGCGCGAGTTTATCTTGCTCGCTCAAAAAGGGTCCTGCGCGGCACAGAGCACAATGATTTTGTGTTAGGTAGGGCGGCAGATAAAGCGACTCGCGCAAAACTGCGTGAGATTTTGTCGACCAGTAATAAGTGATGCCGCTGGTATCTTTAACATGTTTATCTCTGTCTACATTTCGGATCCGATAGCCCTCGAATGCATCTATATTGAATTCACTCTGGCCCAGATAATGATAGTCCAGCCCGTTACATAGCGAGTCCTCTAAATTCCATTCGCAGTAAGGTTTGACATCTTTCGAGGTGATCAATGCGAGCATTGGGCCTGCCGGGTCAAGCGCAAAGCGGTGGCTGAAATCGATAAAGTTACGTAACAAACGTCGATTTAGTGTGTTTGTTGACAGTGATTGAGCATCAAATGCCTGTTTGCTAGTAAATGCTGGGATTAAAGGAAACTGGAAAATCACAGCATCAAACAGCTTTCCTTGTAAGGCTTCCCAGCAGCTTGGATTATTGACGTCAAATTCGCTCAGCACAGGCACATTTGAATCGCGTAAATGGTCCAAAGCATGAAGCTGGTATTTGTTTCTTAGGGTGGTTTCATCGTCATAGATACTGGCACATAAATTACCGGGTTTTAACTGCCTGCTCAGTGATAAAGAAAAGCTTAGATCACCATCGCCAACGGTCAAAATGCGCCAATTTGCATCTATTAACATAACATTACTACCCAGGAAAATAACAAAGGCGCGATGATAGCAGATGCAAGGTGGGGGATAAACCTGGCGACTCAGATCTGAGTCGCCAGAGATAAAACTAGTGTGTTACTTCATCTAATAATCTGAGCACGTCACGACTCGCCTGTTCCATGCGATTAAGTTCGCCGATGGCTTTTTGCTTTTCACCGGCAACAAACAGAGTCATTGCTTCGACACCGGCACGATGGACCTCTCTATGTGGGCCGTCAATACGATTGAGTAATCCCGATTTATTCATCACTTTGCCTGCTTCACCACTGAGCCACTTACCCAGACGACAGCTTGTGTGATCGGCAAACTCTGTGATTTGCTTGTTACTATTGCCTGCAATGACGCCGTATACTTCACCTTTCCATACAACATGATCGAGCTTTGCTGTTTGTACAAAAGTTTGCAGCGATGCTGAGACAATGGTTTGCTTCATAGAGCCGCAGCAACTGACAATATTACCGTACTCATCGTTGAGGTGGGCAATACTTGAAGATAAATCGTTGTTGGAGTTTTGGATGACATTCACCCCATCGACAGTAAGCTGAGTTGTATCAATGATTTTCTTTACCAGATCTGATACTTCGTTCGCCGATTCGTTGGTATTGTTTGCCAGCGCCCGAACCTCATCAGCAACCACACTAAAACCTCGGCCAGCTTCACCGGCACGGGCTGCTTCGATAGCGGCATTGAGCGCGAGAAGGTTAGTTTGATCAGAGATTTTTGAAATCGTGGTGACAAAAGTATTAATGTTATCTGCCATATGCGACAGGCCAGAAATATTGTCGGTCATGCTGGCCATGTTGGTCGACAGGCTGGACATGCCCGAGAGGATTTTTTCCAGTGACGACTCAGAGGTTTCAAACGAGGCACTGACCTGAGAAATAGAGCTGCTCTCTTCCTCTATCTGATGCAGGCTGCGTAGCACGGCGTCACGTACTTCGTGGATCTGACCAAGCCCGGAAAGTGCACATTGTAAAAGCTGATTGTCCGTGTTGTCGTTTAATTGCTGTTGTGCTTCAACAAGCTCATTTTGCATCGCTTGTTTTTCTGCCTCCAGTTGCTCATATGCCTGTCGTTGTGCGGCCAATTCTGCTTTCAACTGCTGGATTTCCGATTGTTGACTGGTATTGGCAAAAAGATTCTTTAACACTGAGGTTCCCTCGACTATCAAAACTGCCAGCAGCATAACAGTCAAGCCACTAAAGTGCTAGATTTATGTAAATAAACAATGAGCTACATAAAAAATAAGTAAAAACAGCCGGAGTTGGATATAGTTAGAACACCGAAAACTACATAGTTAATACTAAGTATTTATCTGTGTTATCTGACGGAGGTGCGGATACTTTTATTAGCTTTGTTCTCATACATACCGATATCGGCCTTGTGGAGTAATACATCCGGGTCTTCAGCTGGGTCGGCCGCAGTTCTGCCTATGCTCACCCCAACCCCATATTCAAAGACCTCCTCTACCAACTGCGCCCGCAGGGCATCTTCTTTTAATACTGTCTCACTGGTAAAGGCCACGAACTCATCGCCACCTATCCGAAAGCAGGCATCTGCTGTGAATTCTCGGGTCATCGCTTCAGACACTTTTTTTAGTATTTTATCGCCAATATTGTGACCATATTTATCATTGGCTTGCTTAAAGTTATCCAGATCGAAGTAATACAGGTAAGCACTGGAGCTACACAAACGCTCAAATTGCTCAAAGCAGGCACGTCGATTTCCCAGCCCGGTCAATTCGTCGTGTGTTGCATCAAACTTTAACTTTTGTTCCAGCTTTTGGCGCTCTTCAATTTCGTGGTTGAGTGCACAGATGGTTTCGCGTTTTTGCTTAATAATGGTATGCATGCCGTAGCACACCAGCAGAAAGCCCAGATGCTTTAACGATGTGTCAAAGGTGTTGACGGGGATAAGCTCAATGGTCATCAAATCATCAAGGAGATCCAGTAACAGGCCAATACAGTAGATCCCCCAGGCATATAAAAGCAGCTTATGTTGTAGGTGAGGCAGGCTGAACACCAGCACAGTTAATGAAATGGCAAACCATATCAGCTCTTCTACCGTTGCCCCAAAAGAGGCATGATTGCCGTAGAGTAAAATGATGACACAAGCCGTTGCAAGCCAGATCAGGGCCAGTAGTAATTTTTGACGCATGCGCAACCCTCCGTATCCCCTTTAGTTATAGCAGGTTTTAAACGGGCTGTAGCACTGTGAGTTTACCCGGCAAGTTCAACTGCCTGTGCGACCATGAATAAATGGCTGACAAAGACAACAGAAGTTAGCGTGAAGCGCATTTTTTGATAATCCTGATGTGTCTCCTGCCAGGCCGGAGCGCTGCGTTCGAAAATCAACACCAACCAATAAGCCACTGACAGGTAGCTTAACACCACAACCTGAGACGCGACGGCAAACAATGGGAAAGGGACGATCACGAGTATGGCGACTACGGCACGTTGCTGTGACTGCTTCCCCGGACGCCATAAGCTGCCAGCCAAAAAGGCCAAAACGCCCAGGCTGTAGTAGCTAAACGCGTCGATAACGGCCGTTGAGCTGCCAACCATTAATGTGAGTGCGACACAGAGTAGAAAAGGAATAAAGCCAATGTAGGCTAGCATAATGTGGTTAAAGTATGGGTGCATCCAAGTCTCTTAAAAGTTTGTTCTGACTAATGTTTTAATTATATCTGATATACGCATAAACTTTGCCAAAGTTTCATCAATTTTTTGGATTACAGTAATCCGAACAATCCATTTTAATAATATTTAAATCCCCTCTATCTTAGTAATCACACAGAGACAACATGGCTGATACAGCATCAGACCTGTGACCCTTTAACCTAAAAACTGAGAGAGAAAAAACATGACTACCTCTTTGATTAACACCCAGATCCAACCTTTTAACGCAACCGCTTTTCACCATGGTGAGTTTGTTGATGTGAGTGAAAAAGACCTGCTTGGCAAATGGTCTATTGTCTTTTTCTACCCGGCCGATTTCACCTTTGTATGTCCTACCGAGCTTGGTGACTTGGCGGACCATTATGCACAGTTACAAGAGATGGGCGTTGAGGTTTATTCCGTGTCAACAGATACACACTTTACGCACAAAGCCTGGCATGACGCGTCAGAGACCATCAAGAAAATCCAATTCCCAATGATAGGCGACCCGACAGGCAAAATTACCCGCAACTTCGGTGTGATGATCGAGGAAGAGGGACTGGCGTTACGCGGTACTTTCGTCATTAACCCGGAAGGCGAAATTAAAGTGGTTGAAACCCATGACCTGGGTATTGGCCGCAGTGCCAAAGAGCTGGTTCGTAAAGTTCAGGCGGCTCAGTACATTGCCTCACATGACGGCGAAGTGTGTCCTGCTTCATGGCAGCCAGGAGAAGAGACCCTTGCTCCGTCATTAGACCTGGTTGGCAAATTATAATCAGTCACGGTGTTCGGGCCGAGTTGGCCCGACCCTGTTAACCCGCAGCAAACTCACCCCTGGGGGTCGAAGAAAATGGTCTATTGGCATAAATTTCGAGGATGTACAGAATGTTAGACAAGCAAATTAAAAGTCAGCTGCAAACCCATTTTGCTGCACTGACCGACCCAATTGAGCTGATTTTAGCGCTGGATGACAGTGACAAGTCAGCAGAGGTGGCGTCACTGGCACAGGAGCTAGCTTCGCTTAGTGATCGGATCACACTGGAGCAGGCGCAAAGTAGTGAGCGCACACCCAGCATGACCATTTACTCGCCAAAGCGAGATACTCGGATCGAGTTTGCCGGGGTGCCCATGGGGCACGAGTTTACCAGCCTTGTGTTGGCGCTGTTGCACAGTGGTGGGCATAAGGCAAAAGTGTCTGAGCAGGAACTGGCGGTGATCCAGTCACTGCAAGACGAACTGCATTTTGAAGTTTATATATCTTTGAGTTGCCAGACTTGTCCGCAAGTTGTGCAGGCACTTAATTTAATGGCCGCACACAACCCTAAAATTACAGCGACGATGATTGACGGCGCGCTGTTTCCTGACGAAGTTGCGCAGCGCAACGTGTTGGCGGTACCCAGTGTATTTTTAAATGGTGAGCTGTTTAGTCAGGGCGCAATCACATTGAGTGATGTACTTGCCAAGCTGGATAACACGCTGAGTGAACAACAAGCCCTGGCGCTTGGCCAAAAGTCGGTATTCGACGTATTGGTTGTTGGCGGCGGACCGGCAGGTGCTGCGGCAGCCATTTATTCGGCCCGTAAAGGTCTTAATACAGGTGTTGTGGCAGAGCGTTTTGGCGGTCAGGTCGCAGATACAATGAGTATTGAGAATTTTATTTCTGTGTCAGCCACGGAGGGACCTAAACTGGTTGCTCAGCTTGAAGAGCATGTGAACGATTATCAGGTAGACGTGATGAAAAACCAGCGTGCCAGTGGCTTGTCTGTGGGCAATAATCTTGAGCTGACGCTGGAAAATGGTGCGGCACTAAAGGCCAAATCTCTGGTGATAGCGACCGGTGCACGCTGGCGCACAATGAATGTGCCTGGCGAACAGGAGTATAAAGGGCGTGGTGTTGCATATTGCCCACATTGCGATGGGCCACTGTTCAAAGGTAAATCTGTTGCGGTCATTGGTGGTGGCAACTCCGGTATCGAAGCGGCCATTGACCTGGCAAATCTGGTAGAGCATGTCACTGTGCTGGAGTTTGCTGACACGTTGAAAGCCGATGACGTTTTAATTAAAAAGGCATACAGCCTGAGCAATGTGGCCATTATTACGAATGCACAAACGACCGAAGTGCGAGGGGATGGGCAAAAAGTCACCGGGCTGACCTATATTGACAGACAAAGTGACCAGCAACATCAGCTTGAACTTGCTGGGATATTTGTACAAATAGGTCTGATCCCCAATACTGAATGGCTGGAAGGCAGTGGCATGGCACTGACCCCATTTGGTGAAATTGCCATTGATGCAAAGGGTGCGACTAGTATACCCGGTGTATTTGCCGCAGGTGATGTAACCACTGAGCCCTTTAAGCAAATTATTATTGCGATGGGCGGCGGGGCAACGGCCAGTCTGAGTGCATTTGATTACTTGATCAGACATCAGTCAAATTTGGCTGAAGAGGCGGCCTGAAGAGCGCATAGATAACCCAAATTACACCCAAGTCTGTACTCATCTGAGTACAGTTAAGCCACAACTGGATTTGCACTGGTTGTGGCTTTTTTGTCTGTAAGCTTTACAACCATGAGGTTCGACTATACTTGCGGATGTACTTCTATGTGCTGACGATAGGTCACTTTGATTATTGGGCTTGCGCAGGTCGGACAGTATGCAGTAAAAGTGAGCACAGCACCTGAAGAACATGGTGATATGGCAAGGTATCAGTACAGTGCTATATCAGTCTGCATACGTATACAAGGCTGCAACAATGAAAACCTCAATCGCGTCTGGTGCCCCGCGAAATACCTTAGGTCTGGTTTTTTGCTCGTCACTGTTACTTGCGCTGGCTGGATGTGGGGTTGACTCCCCCAGTGCAAGTACTACTAACACTCCACCGACTCAATCAGATCCGCCACAGTCTGATCCACCTCAATCCGATGCGCCTACAACAAAAGGCTACAAGGTAGAGCTGAGTGCAACTCAGTCAATATCGGCTTATGAATTAAAACTGGACTTTAGCGTTGCGCCCAATGAAGGGTCAATGTCCATGAGTAACAGTTTTATTGTGTCTGACGGCACTCTGGTTGCTTTGGGCCCTGTGTCGGCAGAAGAAGGCAAGTCTTTGCATTTTGGTGCACTTACCTATGGCAATAGTAGTGGTTTTACAGGCTCTGCAGAAGTACTGACATTTGAAGTCAGTGTAGACTCAGGCACGACGCCTGAAGTGTCAAGCAGTAAAACACTTTGCATGAATCGTCTGGCGCAGCAAGTTAATTGCAGCATTTCGGTCAGTGAACAGTGAGGGCGTTACAATGAAATATTTATATATTACAGCGCTACTGAGTTTACTGAGTGCACCTGCTTTGGCCACTGAAGGGTCGACAGCAGGTGAAAACTATGACAAATCACTGGCTCGTTCAGTCCCTGTTGAACAAGCTGCGGCTGTTGGTATGACGCCGATTACTTTCAGTGAATTTCCCAATGGCACAGCGATTACCAACCAGTATGCTGATCGAGGTATTATATTTGGCGGTGATTCACCGTTTATTACATCAGACATTGCTAATCCAACAACCCCAGTGTTAAGTGGGTCCCCGAGGTTCAACGGTGCCATTGAAGGGCGTTTTGTTGATCCGCAAACAGGCGAGCCGACAACCGTAAACAGTTTTTCTTTAGATGCCGGGTACTTTGACAACTTAAGCTCGACCCGGTTGCAGTGGTTTAACCCGGAAGGTCAATTGATCAGAGAAGTGCTGGACTCACAGTTTGGGATTGAGCACTTTTCGATTCGGGACGAAAACATAGCCTCATTTCGGATAGAGATCATTGCTCAGGAAGATGCCGGTTATGCAATTGATAATGTCGCATTTAACCTTATGGATGCCGCGTTTGACCATACCTTTAACCTGGATAAGGTGATTTTGTCACCAGGCTCTCTTAGCGCAAACCAATTCTCTGTGTATTTTAAAAACTTGGAAGCGCTTAACGGTGCTGCGCTTGCGGATGTCTGTAATTATCAGTTCCATGCCGAAGATAGCAGTTTGAAAGTCACGGCTCAGAACTGTGATGTTAGCACGGATAAAAAGACATTCCGCATCGATTTTGCTTTGACTCAGGCGCCTTATAACCTGAGTGGCGCTCAGGTTTCGGTGTGTAAAGAGGAAGAGTGTGAAGTTATTGACGATGTCAACAATTTGAATGTGTATACCACGGCATTTAACGTTTCTACAGATGGCTTTTCTTTTCAAAATGGCGATTGGAACCGCTTTATGATTACCGAAGTAAAAGACGTTTCTTTGTCTTCATTCTTATGCTGGAAATTTGATCGTTGTACACCCGACCAGTTGTCTTACCTGGGCTTCATGCGCAAAGTCGCAAGGTCTTTTGCACAGTTCCTGGCGCCGGCAAATAAACGCAAAGCGTATGATGTGATTGGTTATTACCGGCTGGAAGATTATACCCAGGGTCTGAACAGGCTTGACCGGCGGTTTCTCGGTGTATGCCATGGTATGGCAGCATCGGCAATTGCCAACTACAACAATGCCAGCGAAGGGGTAGCCTGGGGAGCCAATATCGATGCGACATTAACGCGTGCCCAGCTAACATCAACCTTCCAGAGCCACTGGGACAACCGCAATAGTGAGTCGCCCAAGCCCTATGTTAAGGCTGTTGGCAGTTACGATGTGAAATCGGATGCTGCGGATGCTTTTCATGGCTTGTCTAAAATTGGTTATTACTTTTTGTCGCAGTCTGCGTTTAAAGGCAGTGCCTGGATAGGCTCTCACCCGCGTACCATATTCCCGGGGATATCCGCGATGAATGCGTTTTATTCGCCGCACTTTATGGAAAACAAAATTGCCAGTCTGCGCTTTAGCATTAACCGTCCGAAAAGACGGGGCGGACATTCTATTCTGGCTGCTGGCTTGATCCAGTATAACGATGTGTCTTTGTACATTACCCATGACAATAACTTCCCTGGTGAATATACCATGATGGAATTTACCAATGGGCTGACATTGAAGCATTTCATCTTCTTCGGTGCGCCACAAAACGACAGTGAAAAGTATGATCAACATGGTGACTTTAAACTGACAAACTACTATAGCGCGTCGAGCTATGCGCAATTTGGTGCTTATACCGATGTCACAGATCAGCTGCGCATTTATGGCCAACCGGGTGCCAGTGAACGTGCCAATGATGTTCAGAATGCAGAGGATGAGACACCAGTCAGTGTGGTTGAGCTGGAACATCCACAGCATATTACAGTGTTAATCGCAGGGGGACGGCTTGTTGGTGTTAATAAAGTGAGCGACCAAAGTGCTGTCGTATTGCAGCCTATTCTGGACGAGCCTGACACGATGCAAGCCTATCTGAAAAACGCTGAGCTGGTTACCGAGTTTATCTTGCCCTTAACGGATACTTACTCAATTCAGGTGGAGAAATACCCTCAGTATCCCGAAGTTGAAGTGTATGTCACCATTCCACAAACCAATGGCAAGGTACTGGTACTTAACTATGAAGATGTACTGACTCAGAGTGACGAGGACAGTGCCACTGTGCAGCTAACCGTTGGTCAGGAAAATGAGAATGCCAATATCAGTATTAACGGCGTAGCTCAGGCTCCGACGTATGCTGAGGAAAGCAGCTTTGTTGTGGCGCAGGTTTCTGCACTCAAGGCCATAGTGAATGGACCTGTTGTTTCGCTGAGTTGGCAAAACCCGCAAGGTAGTAACCTGAAGGAAGTGGTGGTGACCAGAACGGTGAACAGTTTGCCCACCTCTATAGACGATGGCGCTAGGATCTTTACCGGTTTAGAGTCGGAGTTTGTTGACAGTGCATTTGCCAATACGCGCTATTACTACAATGTCTATTCGGTTGCTGATGATTCAACTTCTGAGCCCAACAGTATCTATGTTGATACGCACCAGGCAACCTTGCACGGTAAGGTTTCAGATGCCAGTGAAATGGGGATCGCCAGTGTCGAAGTGGTGTTGACCAATGGCGTTGGTTTGAGTCAGGTCGAAATTGCGCGTCAGCTAACGGATACCAACGGCATCTTTAGCTTTGCTAATCTGGCTAAAGGCTTGTATAAGCTCAGTTATAGCCACGCTTCTTACCGTTTTGATGTTTCAGACGATGCGGTTAATCTGACTGAGCCCAGCCAACAGGTGAACCAGCTTGGTGTGGCGGTACCGGTTCTGTTAATCAATGTGGAGAATGCCATCGGCTCTGAGCAGCAGGTTAGTATCAATTGGTCGGGATTACATATCGCTGATTCAGACACTGTTGATATTGTTTATCAGGTGGGAGATGAGACGACTGAAATTGCCACTGGTGTTGCATTCTCTCAGGGTCGCTACTTGTGGGATGTATCTGCCCCGGGTGATACATCGATATCAGTGCAAATTATGCTGAGTGATGACAAAACCGTGATCAGTGAACAACAGGTTTTTGTTCTAAAAGAAGTCAGCCCGTTTGACTTTAGCGGCGATAGTGTTTTATCCGCGGATGATGTTACAACGATTGTAACCGGATGGTCGGCTACGACGGGCGATACACAATTTGATCCGCGCTTTGACCTAAACGAAGATGGAGAGATTGATCTCAAAGATATTATGCAGGTAGTCGCTGCGCTTAATCAGGAGTAATCCGTGGAGTAACCCATGGAGTAACCCATGGAGTAACCCATGGAGTAACCAAAGTTTGCTCAGGCCGCGCGTGTTGCCCGGCTTGAGCAAACACCTCGTATGTGTTGTATGTCAGTGTCCTAACCGCATCTAAGTTGAGATTGCAAGGCGGTTCCACAGTTTACAGCACAGCGAGACTCATCAATTAACCCCAGATAATACAATCCGGTCGATTGTCTTTAAATGTCCAGCACGCATTAATTGAATTGCAAAAGTTAGTATTCGGGCAGTTAGGCAAGCCTGTTGCTGCGCCGCCAATCTGAGGGGTTTGCTGAGGTGACAGCTGATTGTTTTGGGATAGCGACTTGATTTTTTTCTTGTTTAAATTGAGTTTCATGCTCATTTCCTTTGTAGTGAGAAAAGCCCAATGCCGGGCTCCGTTATGTTGACCTCCCGCGCACTTCGAAGCGAGCTGGAGGATGTATACCAACCCTGCCGCCAACTTTTGAAGTAAGCCATCAATAGGGTTGGTGTTAATTCCTGTTATTGTGTTGTATTCGTCTCCGCCTCCGGTGCGACTTCATGCCAGGAGAACTCGTCGTAAAAGTTAGTGCAATTTAGGGTGACCTCAGCGGCATTTGCCAGGTAGAGCTGATTAGTATCCGACTGAGGATAAGTAAAGTAGTTGCTACACTGAGCGCTTTGACCTGGGCCGATTACTACCTGAGTGCCTGCTTTTAAAGTGCAACGCACCAGCATATCCAGTGGTGAGTACTTGGGACAAATATTGAATTCGGCCCGGTATTGCGCAACCCCTCCGAGCGGTTTCTCCAGTGACCACCACTTGCCGAATTTAGACCCTTCGTAGGTGCTGTTCCAGGCTCGCCAAATAATGAGATCTTTGCTTACTTCATAGTTGCGTGCGTTACAAAGTCCACCCTGACCGGGCGCGGCAATCACGTTTCCAGGTATGCTCTGTGCTGGTAGTGGGACCAGGTTTGGGTGTTTGAGCTCCGTGAGCGGGCAGCTTGCCTCGACACTGGCATTTGTAGACGGTGTCGGGGCTGGTAGCTGGCTGCAGCCTGTGAGTATCAGCAAGGAAAGAGACGTTGCTACGCCAATCTGAATTTTCCTAATCATTATATTAATTTAAATGCAAACTTTTAATAACTATATGGCGTTTTAAATCAGAATAAAAGAGTGTTGGTAATTTTAGGTTAGTGATTTTGTCTTACTGTTTGTCTCGCAAGAGCGATTTATCGTGTTGAACATGATGAACGGATACGAAAGGCAATCTGCTGCGCCTACCCGATTTAGAAAAATTCAACTTCCCTGGCTTGAGGAGTTGCTGTTTAAACACTAGGTTTACTTTTTTAACAAAAAAGGAACTATCTATGTGTCGCTTAATACTTATCCTGCTCGGACTGAGCATCAGCCTTAGCTGCTTCGCTACCGTTTTGCCTGCTACGCACCATGCGCTTATTTACGAGGGCCGGGTACATAAAAACTATCAGCAAGGGAGTGTGGAATTTAACTGGCCGGGTACGGCCATCCACACTCAGCTGGTGGGTAAGTCCATCGCAGTCAGTTTAGTCGGTAATGGTGACCAGTTTGATGTACTAGTCGATGGTCGGTTGCACCAAAAAATCGTGACGGCATCAACGGGTGAAGCTCAGCGCTTTGTGTTGTTTGAACAGGCAGAGCCAGGTCGGGTGCGCATCGAAGTGGTGAAGCGCTGGGAGCATTATGGTGCACGCACTCAACTGTTGCAATTTGAGGTCGATGGGGCTTTGGAGGGGGTATGGGAAACACAGCCACACATACTGTTTATCGGAGATTCAATTAGTGCGGGATTCGGCAGCGAATCGACTAAGCGACAATGTGACTGGCAGGAGATTGTTAATTCGAGTAATGCGCGGTTGGCCTTTCCTTATGTTGCGGCGCAACAATTAAATAGCACGTTTACTCAGGTGTCGTATTCTGGTCTGGGCTTGATCCGCAACTGGAATGGCAACCAAACACACCACACTCTGGTAGATTATGTTGATCAGATATCCGCAGTATATGAGGATGATTTGTCATATCAGGAGCGCTTTCCTCAGTTAATTGTGTTGGAGTTTGGGACTAATGATTTTAGTACCGACCCTCAGCCACACGAACCCTGGCAAACGATAGAGGAAGTAAAAATGGCCTGGGAAGCAGCCATGGTCGAGTTTGTTCATTCGCTGCGAAGCCGCTATCCGGATGTTGCTATTGTGGTGATGCCTCGTCCTGCATACCCCTATGACTTTATTATTCCAGCAACACATGCAGCGTTGCAACAGCTTGCCAATGAAGGGGTTGAGGATGTGTATGCCAATACTTTTGTATCTCCATTGGAAGGCTGTATCTGGCATCCTACGGCGCAGGAGCATGCGAGTATTGCCGGTGAACTGGTCACATTTATTAAGCAGCACAATTTGCTTTAATTGCATTGCCTGACGTTTTGGGGCGCGAAAGTCGTTTTTCTTCAATCTTGTTGTGGTGTCTCTGGGTAGTCTGTAAGCCATGAATGACACTTAAGGAAAAATGATGAAAAGAGCAAGTTATTTACAATGTGCCCCAAAACTGATGCAACACTTGTTTACTCAGGAGCAATTATTAAATGAAGAAGTCACACGTACACTGGATACGAAACTCTGGGAACTGGTTAAACTCAGAGCGTCTCAGTTAAACCAGTGCGGCTATTGCATTGTTATGCACAGCCGTCAGGCAATGGAGCAGGGCGAAAGCGCCCGGCGCATTATTGCCCTGAATGCCTGGCGAGATATGTCAGGATTTACTGCAAAAGAGCGTCTGGCACTGACTTTGTGTGAACAATTGACAAACGCTCAGCCGATTGATGATACTTTATACTGCGCTTTATCTGAGGAGTTCAGTGACGATGCACTGGTGACCCTGACGGTTGCCATTAATGCCATCAACGCCTGGAATCGAGTTGTCAAAATGTTTAAACCTGAGCCAGATGAATAACCAACTAATGTTGCAACGCCATCAACCGGATGACAGATCCCAACGGTATGTGCAAGCTGTATGGTTTGCACGCAGCCTGCACTCTGGCACTCGCTGGCTACCTTGCGATGGCGCACAAGGGATAGTCTTTGTGCTCAAAGGTGAGGTGTCACTGGATGAGCATAAACTGACAGCACCTTTTCACATTCAGCCACCCTCAAAGCATGCCGTACAACTCTCTTATAGCGCGGACGCTGAGTTTGCCGGGATCCGATTGTATCCAGCCAGATTGAAGGCGCTTCAGCAGGCTGTTTATCCCTTGTTATCTGAACCCGGATTGTGCGCGCTCGCTGAGCAACTTGGCCAAGCACCGACCCTGTGTACGTTAAAGCAATGGTTACAAACTTTGTCGAGCGCAGCACCCGACCCCAGTTATGCCATGCAGCATACCTACCAGCTCATCAGTTCACTGATGCAGTTACGTCCCCTGGAAGACGCTTATCGCGGCGTGCCGCTGGGGATACGTCAGCTAGAGCGGCAAGTCAAAGCGCAATCTGAGTTAACGCCTAAGTATCTGGCACGCATCTACCGGGTTCGGCATGCACAACAACAACTCAGAGATAACCCACTGATAGATTTGGCTCAATTGGCACAGCTAAGCGGCTTTTCTGACCAGGCACACCTGACTCGTGAGTTTAAACACATTCTAAAGATCACGCCGGGCAAATATGCTCGTCAATTATCTGCGTCAGTCACGATTTATTGATTGCCAGCAGCGCAAATTGGGCGTATATATCGCGCTCAAATTTCTAGTTAATCGTCAGGTGAGTGATTGGACCTAGTATGGGTTGTTGTGCTTATTAGTATGAGCGCTGTATTTGCGTTATGCGAGATATCTCTGGCTGCGGCACGTAAAGTGAAATTGCAAAGCAGGCTGGATACGGGTGACCTCCGAGCCAGAAAAGTGATGCATTTGCAGGCAAACGCACATCAGTTTTTTGCTGCTGTTCAGGTGGTATTAAACGCCTTAGCCATTGTGGCAGGCATGATCGGTGAGTCGGTCTTTACGCCATATCTTTATCAGGCATCACAGCTTGTTATGCAGTTGTTTGTCACTGAGGTGGCGCAATATCATACGCTGCTATTGCAAGTTTCCACGGTTCTGTCTTTTTTGTTGATCACGGCGATGTTTGTGTTGTTTGCTGATTTGCTCCCCAAGCGGGTTGCTATGGTGATCCCTGAGTCAATCGCCATGCGCTTTATTGGCCTGATGCTGGCAAGCGTGTGGCTGTTTAAGCCCGTGATTTGGCTATTTAACCTGCTGGCGGATGTCATAATCCGGGCATGTAAGTTACCAACTCAGCGTGATGAGTTGATCACCCGGGATGATCTGTTTGCGGTGGTTGACCAAAGTGCCGAGCAGGGCGAACTTGGGGCACATGAGCACAATATCATTGGCAATGTACTTGACCTGGACCAGACCAGTATCACTCAGGCGATGATTAACCGTGACGCAGTGGAATGGCTGAATATTCATGACGATCAACATGTGCTTGCACAGCAAATTCAAAGCCACAGTTTTCAGCAATATTTGCTGTGTGATGAAAGCCTGGATCAGGTGATCGCCGTGGTAGAGGCTAAGCAATTATTGAGTAATCTGATAGCTGGCCGGCCCTTGCTTGATGCGCAGCATGAGGCTTTTCTACGACCTGTGATTTTGCTCGATACGCTGAGTTTATCCGACGCTTTGAATGCGCTAAAGGCCCATCCTTGCAGTACTGGCGTGGTAATCAATGAGTTTGCAACTGTGGTGGGCATGGTGACATTGTCCAGTATCCTGAATTTTATCGCATTAAAAGACGGTGAAGCGATAGAAGCACAATTTCGCCAAAAAGATGCGTCACGCTGGGTGGTGCAAGGGGATATGTCGATGAAAGACTTCCAGTTGTCCGTTGTAGAGTATGAATTTATGCCCGTTGACTCGATTGAGACACTGGCAGGGTACCTAATTCATCACTGCAAGCGCTTTCCGTATCAAGGGGAGTCCATTGAGATAGAAGGCTTTGTGTTTAAAGTGACTGAAATACAAGGCCTGGCCATCAAACAGATTGAGGTCAGTCGCGGGTAAAGTCCAGGGTATTAGTCGCGATTGGCATCTTGCAAAGCTTGAGCGCGAGATCTGCCCAGGCCACATGACATTGTGATAGATCAAAGCGCCTGACAGTAGTTGCAAAGGGCTTTTTCACTGACTTTACAACCCTGCTTCTGTCTTCTAGAGTTTTGAATATCCGTTAATTTTAGTGGAGCTGCGCAGTAACATCGGCTCCCTGTCGAGCGAGCAGTGCAATTATCTACACCTTCTCTACTGCTGATGGCTGGTGCCGGGGTGGTTGCCTCAGCGCTGGCCTTGGTGTTTATGTGGCTGGCAAACCGAGATGTCAAGGCGACGCTTTACTGGGCGTTGTCTCCCATCTGTCTGGCATTGAGCATGATATTGTTCGGGGTGCAAAATGAGTTGTCATTGAGTGTACGGTTTTTGTTGCCAAACTTATTTGGCCAGGCTGCTTTAGTACTGGTGTTGATTGGCTGCTACCATGCGTGTGAAAAAACGGTGCCGCTACGTCAAATCAGCTGTTATTTTGCGGCGTTTTTGTTCATCCATTGTATCTTTACTTACGTCATATCAAATTACGCGTCACGGCTGATCCTGGGGATGATCACGTTGACCATCACTTCAGGTTGGATCTGGGCGTGTTTGTATCGTTTTGGCCGACCTCGTTATGCAAAGTCTTTTGTCCTGATCAGTCTGAGTCTGGGGTTTGTTACTATTTTTGCGCTCGGAAAAGCGTTTGATGTTTTATCTCACCCCGGCACTACCAGCCTCCAGCAAGATCACACTCTAAAGGCTCAGCTGTTTGTTGTGTCTCTATTTATGAGCCAATTGGTGTTTAATTTCGCATTTGCGATCATGACCGGAGAATATCGAAATGCCAAAAACCGCGAGATTCAGCGCCAGTTACTGGAGTCCAATCAGGCGCTACAGCAGGAAAAGCAACGCGCCGAGCAACACTCGAAGATGAAATCAGAGTTTCTTGCCAATATGAGTCATGAGATCCGCACCCCAATAAACGGCGTGATTGGGTGTCTGAACCTGTTGCTGAGTCACGACCTGGATGCGCAGCAAAAACAATATGCCAAACTGGCAGACGCCAGCGCGCATTCATTGCTGGGAGTGATTAACGATATTCTGGACTTTTCTAAAATCGAATCTGGCAAACTGGAGATTTCCCCGGACTCTGTTGACCTTTATGAGCTGGTTGATTCAGTGGCAAAATCATTTGCCATTCCATTAGACAAAAAACAGCTCACACTTTTGGTGGACTGTCATGGGCTAAAGCACCGGTTTGTGCGTCTTGATCCGATCAGGGCACGCCAGATCCTGACCAACTTATTGAGTAATGCCGTTAAATTTACAGAGTCAGGTACACTCCAGCTTATCGTGAAGTGTGATGAAGTGGATGTCACAGCCGTCAGCCACCCGGTTACAGTGTTACAGTGTGACGTTATTGATTCTGGGATAGGCATAAAACCTGAAGTCAGGCACAAGCTGTTCAGTTCATTCAGTCAATGTGATGCGTCCACAACGCGCAAATATGGGGGGACCGGACTGGGGCTGGCTATCGTCAAACAACTGTGTCAGTTAATGAATGGCGATATTGAACTGGTTGACAGTACGGAGCCAGGTGCACATTTTCGCTTTCATTTTCAGGTTGAGGCGCAAAAGGGCGGCATATGGGGCAGGGGGATCCCCCCTGAGAACGCTCAGGTGGCGGTGTTGTCTATGCAGTCCCGGCTGGCAAACATCCTGTGCAGGCAGCTCGAAGTACTGGGGTGCCAGCCACAAACATTAATGTTACCACTTAAAACAGAGTTGACTCATGACATACTGGTAGCGGATCTGAGCAACTCATCGTATCAACATAAACTGATTGAGGCGCTTAGCCATCTGCCGGGTAAACGGCGGATCCTCGCTCTATGTAATATGCAATGCGAAATCCAACATGACCCTGTTTTTGCTCAGCATCAGATTACAGTGGTTTACCCCCCGGTCACAGCCAAAGATTTGGTACAGATGTTTACAGATGAGCATAAACCTAACTCACCAGAACCTGCTAATGGGGTGTCACCTTTGCGGGGTGTGCGTGTTTTACTCGCCGAGGATAATCCAATAAATCAGGTGGTTGCAAGTAAGATGCTTGCTGCCTGGGAAGTGGAAGTGCAACTGGCTGAGTCGGGTAAGCAAGCCGTGGATATGCTGAGGGAAATGCCAGAACATGGATTACCTGATTTGATTTTGATGGATTGTCAGATGCCAGAGATGGACGGGTATGAAGCAACCCGGCATATTCGTACTCATCCGGAACTGGAAGCTTGTCGGGACTTACCTATCATTGCGCTGACTGCCAATGCGATGCAGGGTGAGCGAAAAACGTGTCTGGCTTGTGGTATGAGTGGTTATGTCAGCAAGCCCATTCAGGCTGACTTATTGCAAGCAGAAATGCTCAAAATGCTGGTGGACAAAGCCGCAGGTCAGGCATAATTGAGACCAGGCGGCGATTGAGTCTGTTTTTCTTTATTCAGAGCTTTCTCCCCAGGCGTTTTTCAATCTGACGCTTCTCCCATTTTGCACCGAACAGATCAAAGACTTCAAACGCGCTTGCCCAGTGACTGAACAGCCCTATACCCCAACCGAGTGCAGGCCACCAGGCCCAGATATAATCAGGACTGGTAAACATATTTATGGCAAAAAGCCCGCTGTTGACTACAACATAGGTAATTAAGTGCGAGTAAAAATCTTTAATTGCGCGTACCTGCTCTATGATACGTTGTTCCTGATGGGTTATCGTTTCATGGCTCATATCATCTGGCTCCTCTTTGAGATCTGCAACAGTAGTTTCAAAAACAGCAGCTAATGACTTTAATGACTCCAGGCTGGGACTCTGACCGCGCTCTATTCGCTGAATGGTACGAACACTCAATCCGCTAAGCGTTGCCAGCTGCTCCTGCGACCAACCGCGTTGTAATCTGAATTTCCTGATAATCATTACTGTTTTCCCATTTGCTGCTCTGCCACTTGTTTTACGCATATTCTCGTCGACAGAGTACGTCAGCGTAACGACATAGCAATGACAAAGTAAATATTTCAATAAGTTAAGTAGAGGGTGATATGTTTGTTCTGTGCCACTAACTAGTGAACATTGTCTTCACAGTATAATATTATTTGCGAATTTAAGTACACCGACCTCATCATGGCTCAGTAGCTGTTACGAGCTTGGTAGCCCATTGGGTAGATTGCAGCCAGACACGGATTAGTTTTCCAACGCTTGCGGGATCACGATACTAAATACCGTGCCTTCTCCGGGTTGGCTGGATAAAGCAATATTGCCTTTCAAACGGGTTTCAACCAGTTTTTTGACTATATATAAACCGAGGCCGCTGCCGCCTGTACCGACGCGTGTTGTATAGTACTTGTCGAAGACTTTACTGGTCCTCTCACATTCAATGCCTTTACCGTTATCTTTTATATACAGGGCTATGTTGCCGTCCTGATGTTCGACGTGGATATCAATTGTACCGGCGACATTGTCTTCAAAAGCATGGATAAGCGCGTTATTGATTAAGTTGATGATGACCTGAGACAGTGCGCCAGTATCAGAAATAAGGTGCAATGTTTGCGGGCAGTTGATCGACACCGTATGCGGTGTGCGCTTTAATTTGGGTGTCAGAACATATTGGATATTGTGCAGGTAATCATGCAAGTTACACTCTGAGACTGTGCCACTGAATTCACCCACAACAATGTGCTTAAAGCTGTCTATGAGGTGCATGACATTGTCCATGCTGGAGAGCACAATTTCACAGCTTTGTGCTGTGTTATCAATAAAGGCGTTTAATTCCTGCTTGGCCAGTGACTGTTTTTGCACTTGCAGCGCAAGCTCCTGCTGTTTTTCATTCAAGTGCGAGATAGCAGTTTTGACAACGCTGAGCGGTGTGCCTAGCTCGTGTGTAAGTTCTCCAACCAGCTCGCCAATATGGCTAAAATGCTGAGAAGTTTCAAGTTGTTGCTCTTTGAGCTTGGAGAGCTTTTCCAGTTCAAGGGTTTTATCTCGGAGTGTTGAAATGAGCTCGTCACGTAAATTGATCAGGGCTTGTAATTGCAGGTGAGTTGTCACGCGTGCCAGCAACTCTTCCTGCCGTATGGGTTTAGTCACATAATCTACGGCGCCCACACTGAATGCTTCGACGATGTCACTGAGCTCACTTTTACCCGTGACAAAGATAACCGGGATCTCTTTAACTTTGCCAAGAGATTTAAGTCGACGGCAGGTTTCAAACCCATCTATGCCAGGCATCATCACATCGAGCAAAATTAAATGAGGGAGGAAAATGGTTGCTATATTGATGGCTTCTTTACCAGAAGTGGCGAATGCGACTTCGTACCCTTCGGGTTCCAGAAAGTCAGTCAGTAACTCAAGGTTTTCAGCCTTGTCATCAACAATTAGAATCTTGCAATTGTTCAGTGAAACCGGATCATCATCCATCTTGCACCTCGTCGAGCGCTGCAATAAAGCCTGTCATATCAAACCTACTTATAAATTTAGCCAAGTATTTCGTAAGCTGCCTGTTATTTGGCTGTTGTGCGTCAATTTCTTTGAGTGTTTGCTTGATCCGAGAGCTGTTATTGACCTGAGCATAACTTATTAACTGGGCCCGTTGTTCAGCGGGCAACGAATAATCGGCAAGTGTAATCTCATCTGATGGCGCGCTATCTGGAGACGAAGAACTTGTTAACTCAGCGCTTTCAAAATGTTCCGGGAAGAAAGATAACAATGAATCGAAAATTTGTTCGATTGTATAGGGTTTACCAATAAACTGGTCAAAACCAATACTGAGATAATGCTGTACTTCATGATGTAAGCTAAAGGCTGAAATGGCCACGCATTTTAGTTCAGACAAACCCAGATCATTACGAATGACGACGACGGCCTCATCACCACGCATGACGGGCATTAACAAATCCAGAAAAACAATGTCAAAGGCGCTTTTTTGAATGA
The DNA here is from genome assembly GCF_015356275.1 of Pseudoalteromonas sp. PPB1. Classification (NCBI taxonomy): domain Bacteria; kingdom Pseudomonadati; phylum Pseudomonadota; class Gammaproteobacteria; order Alteromonadales; family Pseudoalteromonadaceae; genus Pseudoalteromonas; species Pseudoalteromonas sp. PPB1. The sequence goes on from NZ_JACEQV010000016.1 coordinate 33,202, forward strand.
GCTCAATGGCTTGTTTACCATCCTCAGCATAATCGACCTCAATACCGCATGCCGCAAGTGTCTGGCCAAGTATTTCGCGGTTGTAAGCAACATCATCAACACACAAAGCGCGCAGTGTTTTGTCCGCCCGCACACTTATCTGCTGTAATGTCTGTTTTTGAGTGTGGGTAGTGGTTATCTGTGCAGCTTGTAGTGGCAAAGTAAAAGAAAAGCAGCTGCCTTTGCCGGGCTCAGAGCTCACCTCTAGCTTACCTCCCATCATTTCTACTTGTCTGGACGAAATGCACAGACCAAGCCCGGTGCCACCTTTCTCTACACCGGCACTGCCTTGCGTAAAACTATTAAACAGGTTCTCCAGTTCTTCAGGCAAGATACCGGGCCCGGTGTCCAGTACTTCAAAGCGATGTAAACCTGCCTTTGGTTGTGTGTAGCGAAGTTTAATCGTGCCACTGTCCGTAAACTTGACTGCATTACCCAGTAAATTGATAAGTACCTGCCGCAGTTTACCCTGATCTCCATGAACCCCGGTCGGTTCACTCAGTGTGCTGTCTAATTGCCAGGCAAGTTGCTTTTGCTCACACTTGAGTTTGAACATGCTCCCCAAATCTTCCAGCAGCGCATTGAGCTCAAAGTCAACGGGGTTGAGTTTGCTAGAGCCGGCTTCTATCTTTGAGATATCCAGCACGTCATTGATTATGTCCAGCAAATGGTTGCCAGCTCTGATGATTTTGTTCATGGTGTTTTTGTGACTGGCATTGAGATCTTTTGCTCGTTCGAGCAGCTGGGCAAAACCCAGTACCGCATTGAGTGGTGTACGTATCTCATGGCTCATGTTTGATAAAAACATGCTTTTTGCCAGATTGGCTTGTTCTGCGCGTTCCCGTGCCGCTTGTAATTCTGCGGTACGTTCCTCAACTAAGCTCTCTAACTCAATATTATTGTTGCTGAGCCTTTCCTGCAACTGAGTATTGCGCCAGGCAATGCCTAAATTATGGCCCAGGTTCAGTAAAAGTTGCGCCTCCTGCGCCTCGATTGGATTGCTGTAGCAGGCAATGGCAAAAATAGGAGACCCGTCTGCCTTATCTCCCAGAAATAACACGGCATAGTTTTCAAATATCGCACTGCGTTCTGATTGCGCATTATATTGCGCGATGAACTGTGTTTTCACGGATTCCGGTATGGTGAGGGTAACGTCCTCCTGAGGAAAAAGCTGCTCAAAGGCGTCGGTGCTAAGGTCCAGTTTGACAACAAACACACTCATGGGGGCAGGCTCAAATTGCTGGCTTAGCGGCAAGGTTTCAGTCAGGGTCTGAAATACCCGCAGTTCAAATTCAGCCAGTTCGGAGTCGCTAAGCAGCGCATTAGTACAGGTGATGATTTTGTCTAACCCGGATTGTACCTGCTGTGTTTTATCCAGGTGCGAATAGGTTCTCAGAGCAACTAACACGGAGGCTTTGAGCTTGCTGCTGGTCAGTTCTGTTTTGGTTTTGTAGTCGTTAACATCATATTCCCGAGTAATGTCTGATTCCGGCGCCATGCCTGGTTGACCGGTACGCAGAATAATACGCACTTTATGATTCTGCGCCTCCTCACGTACGTATTTGGCAAAATCCAGACCTGCTTCGGCAGTTTCCATCACGACGTCGAGCAAAATCAGGGCTATGTCATCATGTTCTGCCAAAACCTGTTGCGCCTGAGTGCCGCTGTAGGCATTGAGAAAGGTAACACCCCGGCCATCCAGTTCCATTTGTTCCAGCACTAACCTAGAGATCTGATGAATGTCTTCTTCATCATCGACTAACAAGATTTTCCAGGGTGGCAGGCTGGGTGACTCTTCAGGCTCGTCATCTGAGCCAAACAGGAGCGTGTCATCGTCGAACATATTAGATCCCACTTAACGTACTGAACTTAAAGTGTAGTGAATGATCAACAAAAACGACCAGTGATTTGCATGTATTCACTCAGAAGGGGATGAATATTGAGATCAGTGACGCTGTAATTTTTGACGTGAAATCAGCTGGGCAGACTGATCCACTAATAGCAGGTTAGTGGGCATAGGAAGTGATAAAGGCGACTGATTATAACGACTCACAGTGTTCACACTGGCTGAATACCTGAGCGCAATTAATGGGCTTCAGTTAATCTGATTTCCATTGGCTGATAAACAAGGCCGCCAGACTCTGCAATCTCTCCGGCCAGTGTAAAGCCATAGCTGTGATAGGCGGCTACGGATGGCAGTGACGCTGACACGGTAACCTTTGGTTCCTTCGTTAGTTTAAGTGCTGTCGTAACCAGGGCTTTGCCAACGCCCTTGCGCTGTGCTGATGGGGAGATAAACAACATCGCGATATGTCTGCCTGCTTTTAATTCAATCATGCCCACGGTCTGCTCAGCTATTTCGGCAACTAATATCTGGTTGTCTTCCGCCAATCGTGTTGCCAGGGCTACTGGCGCGGCAACAGCCCTGAAGGTGTCACAGCCCTCACTCGACAATGTTGCTGCAAGCGCGGTGTTAAAAGCCTCCATACAAATCTGACTGAGGGTATCTAAATCCCCGAGCTCTGCGGGTCTTATGTGCATTGTATTGTCTAATCCTGGCGCTCTTGCGCTGCCACCCATAACACCCCAACGCTTTTTTTGACTACTTTGACTGTGGTGCCTTTTGCAATAGGCGTTTCGCTTTTTAGCTGCCAGGTGATCCCGGAGTAAGCATGGGTGAGTTGGCTTTGCTCGTTGAGGTCTTCGCTGAGTGTAAAGGTGATATCAGCAAAGTCGCTATTAACTTCTGTGCTCTGGGTTTTGGCCTGCATGCGCTTGAGCGGTTGCCACAGTAAGCCGGCCAGCGCCGCTGTGAGCACAGCATTAACCCACAATGCATTCATGAGTGTTGCGTCCAGCAGGCCCACAGACATCATCAGGCCACTCAGGACCAGTGACAGACCCAGAAAAAACAGCACAAAGGTGGCAAAGCCCAGCACGGCAACTTCAACAATTAAGGCCAGTAATCCGAGTACAATCAGGATCTGACTCAGGTGCTCAACCAAGAGTGTCACAGTTGCTCCTTTTGTTTTTTATTCAAGCTGTTAATGATCGACATGCCCTGTGCGACCAAAGAGCTGGGGTCAGTGCCGCTTTCAGGAAGCAGTACGACTGATGATTCCCGGGCGATGGCTTCTTTGGCAACTATGGCTTTACTGGCCAAATCAAGCTGGATGGCTTTTTGTCCTTCCTCTGTGTTGGCCGCTTCACCGACTTTTCTGAGGGCATCTGCCTGGGCTTCTGCAACGGCAATAATGGCTTTTGCCTCACCTTCGGCTTTTAGGATTTGCTCAGCTTTTTCTGCTTCTGCGGCCAGTACCTGGGCTTGCTTCTTACCCTCGGCGACATTGATGGCTGCCTGTCTGTCACCTTCTGACTCCAGTATCTGTGCGCGTTTAACACGTTCGGCCTTCATCTGTGCTTCCATCGCTTCCATCACTGAGTTGGGGGGCACGATATCTTTGATTTCATATCTAAGTACCTGAATACCCCAGGGATCAGAAGCAGCATTGATGGCAGAGACAATATTGGTATTGAGCATATCCCGCTCTTCAAAGGTTTTATCCAGCTCCATTTTACCCAGCTCACTACGCATCGTTGTCTGGGCCAGCTGAGTAACGGCAAAGATGTAATCGTCGACACCATAAGTGGCTTTGTAGGGGTCCAGCACTCGAAAATACAAAACGCCGTCGACAATTAAAGAGATATTGTCGCGGGTTATGGCTGACTGAGAGGGAACATCAACGGCTTGTTCTTTGAGACTGCGATCGGCAGAGACCTGATCAATAAAAGGCACAATAAAGTTCAGGCCAGCCTCTTTGGTCGACTGGTATTTACCAAATCTTTCTATTATCCAGGCGCGATTCTGCGGGACAAATTTAATGCTCCCTTTGAGTACAAAAATGATAAAAATGAGCAGAAACGCCTCAACCGTTAGCAGGTAATCGAGAATGAGCGTAATTGGGTCCATGTTTATTCCTTATTTATATCCATTTATTTACTATAGCAACAATGCTGAAAGTGGACCATTACCAGCCAGAGAAGCGTGGCCAGTAGTCCACTTCATCATCACAGATGACGTGATAGCCCTGGTGTTGAGCAGCGGTAGCACAGGCATGATTGGGCAAAATACGTAATAAAGTACCGATTGCAAAGTGGCTAGTGTCGAGTGTATCTGGAAGCGCCACAATGCCGTGCTCCTGGTTAACACTAGTGATGCACAGCCCGGGCAAAACGTCGCCCTCACCATTACATACCAGTCCGTAACCGCATGGCTGCGATGCAAGCCCCAAATCGCGCGACAGTGCCATCCATCCAGCGTCGAGGATCAACCAGTTTTTTTCGCGATTGTGGCCTATCACCCGGGTGAGCACACTCAATGCAATGTCTTGCGGTTGACACACGCCTAGTCCTGCCATGACTAGGTCCATACTGGCATATACCCCGGCGCGTACTTCTGTTATGTGCTCAAATCCGTCTCCCAGTAAAGCCGTTGGTGTGGAACCGACGCTGACGACGGAGCAGTCTATTTGTTGCGAGCGTAGCGTGTCGGCCGCAATTTGGACAGCATGTTGCTCCTGTTGCGCCATAGCACGAATTTCATCCAAACTCTGGCATTCATAAGAACCTCCCGCATGAGTCAGAAGGCCTGTAAACAGCCCGGATGAGTCCAGGATTTTGGCAATTGCAATCAGTTGCGGATCCCTGGGTTTGACACCGGCGCGTTTGCCATCGCAATCTACTTCAATAAGGCAACTGAGCTGACAGTCATTTTCGAGGCAAAAGGCATGGATAAATTGTGCCTGCTCAAAACTGTCCAGAAGAATATGTAAAGTGACTCCCTGGTTTTGTATGTCCAGAACTTCCACAAGTTTATGTTCACTGATCCCCACTGCATAGGTAATGTCTTTAAAACCAGCCTGGGCGAATTGCCTCGCTTCTTGGAGAGTCGACACTGTGCAAGGAGCTGATTGATCCGCCAACATATGGCGCGCAACATCTACTGACTTTAGGGTTTTGAGGTGCGGTCGCAATGTAACTTCAAACTGTGACAAATGTTTATTGAGCCGTTCAATGTTGTTTAGCAGCTTCTTTTTTTCCAGTAACAAACAGGGGGTGTGTAAAGCATTGAGTGACATAAAAACTCCTTGTGTAATGGATCACTGACGCAAACTACTTCGGCTTATAAAGGGACTAATCCCTGCATGTTTTCAGATGTTCTGGACCCAGGTTACTTGTATTGGTAAACACTGTGTATTTACACTGAGGTGTGGCAACCAATGTATACGCATTTGTCCCTAAATCAAAGTGTTAATCATCACTGAATCTCAGCTATGTTTAACCAAATTGTCATAATTGTGCCTTGATTATTGTCTATGATGGTTTTGAATCAGGAACAAATGACATTGGTTGGAGCGTAGCAACTATGCCTATGCAATATTATGAAGACAACGCATTACAATTAGCGAAATTGTACCAGTCTTACCGCTTTGAACTGCTGCATGCTTCATGGCTAAAATTTGTTACCCCTTTAATGGAAGAATCGGGTCTAAAGTTTTTGGATATCGGCGCCGGGGCTGGCAGAGACGCAAAGTTTTTTGCTGAACAGGCAGAGCAGGCTGAGGTAGTGGCAGTAGAGCCCGTGTGTTCGTTAAACCGCCTGGGGCAGGCCTACACACGAGATATGCCGATCAGCTGGTACCAGGATGAGCTGCCTTGTTTGTATAAAGTTCGCAAGAACCACCAGAGTTTTGATGTGATTTTGGTGAGCTCGGTATTCAACTATTTGCAGTCCAGTTCAGGTCAGCAAGCGATGCTGACCTTACGCAATTTACTAAGCCCCGAAGGGCTACTGGTGATCAAGCTTCGTCATTGTAGTGATGAAGAAGCACTCAACTTACGTGGAATGCAAAACTGCTCTGTGGATTATTTGTTAGATATTGCACAAAAAGCGGAGTTAGCTTGCCTCGAAGTCACCGAGCCTGAAGAGGATGCACAAGGTCGGGCATCTGTCACCTGGCAAACCCTCCTATTTAAGCCAGTTTAATAGACAAAATTTCCTGGCTGTTGCTGCTTGACCAGGCTTGCTCAGCAGCACGTTGCTGGGTGAGCCAGCGATAAGCCAGGTGTTCCCCTGGTGCGAGCTGCACGTCACAGTTTGCCGGCACGCAGATACTAAATACATACTCAGTGTTAATATTCGCACCCGCTATATACCTATGCCGCCATTGCTCTCTGATGGTGTATTGATTGCATTTTTGATGGTCCTGAATACTCAGCCCAAGTGCTTTGGCGTTAATACCGGTCTCTTCTAGTAGTTCTCTGTATGCGGTTTCAATGGGCGCTTCTCCGGGGTCAATTCCACCCGTAACGGATTGCCAGAAATCAGGGTCATCGGCACGTTGCAACAGTAAGAATTCATTGTGGCTGTTATAAATGATGACGAGTACGGAGTGGGGGTGTCTGAGTGTCATGGTATTAGTCATGCTGTTTTTAGCAAATTTACCCAAATACAAGCCATGTTGGCAAGTAAAATGGGCCGGGAGCAAAGCAAAAAAAAAAGGCAGGAAATGTCCTGCCTAACCTCCAATAGCAACAAAAACTGTGCCAGGAAATACCCAATAAACCAACATCCTTGTTGGTAAGCTCTACTTCTCGGGAGTTCAATTGGAATGACTTGTGTGATGAGTCATGCCCTAAGGAACACCCACATGCTATCGCAGTGTTTTCCAAATGTAAACAAGAAAATGAGAATTCTCATATTAATATTTTTATATTTGTGTTTTATGCCTATTTTTTACCAGTAAAATTAGTTGCTTCTTATCTTGTTTCTCTACTGGGTTCAAATGTAAAGCGCAACCATTGTTAACATATATTGTTTTTTTGTATTGGTTTTTTGTCGCTTATTTGAGCGGATTGCATTAATGCTGACCAATCTGCCTGGAAATTGTTCTCTGGTATATTAATTGTATCTGTACCATGCTTAACCAGAATGTAATTAGGTGTCACTGACTTATGCTCACAAGCTTGTTGTTTTCCGCCGCTGTCGCTTTAAGTCCAGCGGAGCTGTTTAAAACGCTTAACCAGTTGAAAGAGCTGAACGATAAAAACCCGGCTCAGGCGGTTGCACTGTTTCATCAGGCGCAGGATAAATTGCCGACGGAGCCAAGCAAAGGCCTGTTACAGGTTTATCTCGCCGGGCTTGAATCGGGCGTTCGGGCCCACGACTATGATGCGGTGTCTGATATTATCGCGCAGTTGAGCCGGAACTCGTGGCAGGCATACTTACAGGGAGAGCATATTCATGTTATTGGTTCAGTCGCGATTTATCATCGTCGCATGCATGATTACGAGTATGCTGAGCAGTTAAACAAATGCGCGCTGAATTATGTTGCCGACGAGAAACAATATGCACGTATAGCCAATAACCTGGCAGTGGTTTATCGATTTACAGGACAACACAAGAAGGCAACCGGCATACTCAAAGAAGCAATGATGCTCTCGGATGATAGAGAGATAATTGCCAATATTAAAAACAATCTGGGTAATCTTTACTTTGACAGCAGCAGCTATCGAAATGCCCAGCTGATGTATATTCGCGCCTTTTTATTCCACTCCGAGACGGAGCAATTTGGCCATGCGGCCGGTACCGGCCTGAATTTGCTGAATACTCAAATCCATTTACGAGACTGGGGCGGCTTTTTGCGTTTTAAGGCATCGGTTGCTGTTCAGGTAAATGCCAGTGGCCAGACGGTATTCAGTGACTTTTATCAATGGCAATTGGCTGTATTTGATACAGTGGTTGAAAAGCGGCAGTTGCAAGCGACTACGCAAGAAAAGCTGATTGCTTCCATGCCAACCCTGATAGGCTCAGAGTTGACTCCGTCGGTCGATCTATACGTTCAGCTGCTTAACAATATGCCCATTAGTGAAGCCTGGCGAAAGGCAAAAGCAAAGCAACAACCTACGCAGATCAATAAGCCCGATGGCGGACGCATTGTGATAAAGCGGTGGTGTAATCGAGGTGCCAGCTCTACAACTCAGAGCGAGGGTTAGATGGGAGCAGTGTCACTTTGTGTGTCTGTTGATGAGATAGTAACGAAAATTTAAATTTGATCAGTTGTAAATTTGCGGTTAATAATTAAGTTCCTATTTTCATATCTCTGCTGATATGAAAAAGGAATACTCACATGTAAAGGAACTTAATTATGAAAACACTACAATCATTGTTTGCCTTTGGTGCACTGGGCGTTGCTGCACTTGCCCAGGCAGCAATACCCTATAACAATACACCTTACGAATTCACTCAGCCTGACGGTCAGGTGATTAGCTTGTTTCTGCAAGGTAATGATTATTATGCAGAGCAAAGGACCGCAGACGGCCGTTTGGTGGTCTACGATGAAACGTTAAAAGGGATGGCTTATGCAAAGGTCAGTAATGACGGCACTGAGCTGGTATCTACCGGAATACTGGTTGGCAATCAGAGTAACATATCGGCAAAAACAGTCAGTGAGTCTCAGGCTGGACTGACGGATGCCGCCAGAGCAGCGCAGGTTGAGAAAATGCGCGCACGTATGCTCGGAAGCCATGAGGCGTTTCACACTTCGATGCTTGAGACTCAAAGTGTAGAGGAGATCAGTGGCCAGGTAAAAGGGTTGACGATTATCATCGATTTTCCGGATGAGCGGGGAACGATTTCAAAAGCTAAGGTTGAGCGCTTTTTGAATGATCTTAATTATAACGAGTTTGGTAATGCGCAGTCGGTCCGTGGCTACTTTCGCTCAGTATCCGGCAATAAACTGGATTACACGAATACAGTCACTCAGTATTACACGGCAAAAAAGAACAAAGCATATTATGCCGATTCCAGCCTCAGCTCAACGGTGCGTTCTCATGAGCTCATCAATGAGGCATTACAATGGCTGGAGTATCAGCAGGGATTTGATTTCTCTCAGTTAACGACAAACAGTAGTAAACAGATCCGTGGTCTCAATATCTTTTATGCCGGTAACTCAGACAGTGCCTGGTCTAAAGGGTTATGGCCGCATATGGCGAGGCTTAGCCCACGTTTTTGCGCTGATGGGGTATGCTCCGATCGCTATCAAATCACAGATATGCGCGCCAGTCTGGCAATTGGTACGTTTGTCCACGAGTCTGGGCACCTGATCACTAACTGGCCTGATCTTTATGACTACGATGGCAGCTCCGAGGGCTCTGTCGCCAGTTTTGGCGTGATGGGCTACGGCGCGATCGGGACTACGAATCGTTACAAGCCGACGCCACCAGTGGCACATTTCCGGGCCATTGCTGGCTGGGACACAGTCACAGAGCTAAACCCGGCCATTAACTCGAATGCACCATCAGGCCGATTAAGCCATACCTCGCACAGCGGTACTTCATATAAATGGACCAACCCGGCAAACAGCAATGAAGCCTTTTATATCGAAGCCATTCATAAGTCAGGTCAGAATTCTGAGCAACTCGATCAGGGCTTAGCTGTCTGGCACGTCGACAGTCGTGGCAGCAATTCCAATGAGTGGTATCCGTATATTCAGATGGAACATGGCGATGGTAATCGGGACCCGGAATACAAGCGCAATCGCGGTGACGGGAGCGATTTGTTCGATGTGGCCGGAGAGTTTACCCATGCTTTACCTAACTCTCAAACGTCTCGCGGTACGAATGCACTGTGGTGGAATGGCAGCGATTCGGGGCTCAGAATTACCAATATTTCAGATCCGGCACAAACCATCTCTTTTACCATTGAATCTGAGGCTCAGCCAGATCCGGACACCTATACCGGGACTCTGAGCGACAAGCAAAGTGTGATAGAGCCAAATGGCAGCTGGTTTCAGTATGGCGGTGGCACCATTGCGCTGACCCTGAGCGGACCGGCAAGTGCTGACTTCGATTTGAAAATAGAAAAGTGGCTGAGTGGCAGATGGCAACAGGTGGCCATATCCGAGACACCAACGTCTACTGAGTCCATCAACTACACTGCCTCATCGGGTTATTATCGATTTATTGTGTATTCCTACTCTGGCGCTGGCAGTTATACGTTGCGTGTGAGTAAATAAACACAGGTTGTGAGCTTGTCCGCTCTGCTGGTTTGGGCAAGCTGTTAAGCTTTGGCTATAACAGGCAAAAAAAGTCGCCAGTTTTGCCATGGCTTTGAAATCTGCGACTATTATTAAAACAGCAATATTAAATGCTGTTGGAGTTGTACTCCAGGGACACATAGCACTGAGAAGTTTACCGTCAGAGACAATAAGGTGAAATCATGTGCAACTCCTCGCTCAGAGTCCAATCCGTGCTATTGCGGACTCTGCCTATGCTACTCTGTCCAGTGTTGGCTGTCGCTGAAACGCAGACCAACACACCTGTTAAAGATCAAAGTGCCATTGAAACGATTGCAGTAACAGGAACGCGGATCAAGCGCTCTATACAATCTGACAGCGCTTCTCCGATATCGAGCACGGAACTGAGTGACCTGACCGATATCGGCGCGAACAACATCAGAGACCTGATTGAAGTTTTACCCTTTAATGCCGGGTCTCAAAACAATTCAGACAACTTGTCGCAGAACTTCACGGTGGGGACCTCAAACGTCAACCTTCGGGGTTTGGGGGTCTCATCAACTTTGGTACTACTCAATGGGATCCGGCAAGTTACGTCAGCGGTAGTGACCGATCAGGGCGCCAGTTTTGTTGATACCGCCTCCTTGGTCCCGACGCTGGCGATTAAACGGGTCGAAATATTAAAAGATGGGGCTTCTGCCATTTATGGATCGGATGCGGTCGCGGGGGTAGTCAACTTTATTACCCGGGATGACCTGGAAGGCACTGAGCTACAATACGAGTACCGAACCCGCTGGAGCGATGGCGATCAGGATGACACCAAAATTGATTTTGCCCATGGCGGATATGTCGGTGATACCGGGCATATGTTATTTGCGGTCAGTTTTCTGGAGCGCTCAAGCTTGTTGCTTGATGAGGTCGACTGGCTACAGCCGGCAACCAGTAGCTTTGGTAACCCGGGCAGCTTTGTTATTCCGTCGATGGCTGATGAAAATAACCCCAATGGCTTAACGGTTGCGGATCCAAATTGTGTGGCCAATGGGGGAATATTCTCCGAAGGGAGTAATGGCAACTCATTCTGTCTGTTTGATTTCGGCCCGCAAATCACGGCGGTTCCAAATGAAGACCGACTACAGGCTTATGCCCGGGCTACCTGGGACTGGAGCGATACGACACGTTTGTGGGCTGAATTTGGTTATGCCAGAAACAAAATTACCCGCGAGGTTTCACCGAGCTTTCCGGTATTGAATGCGCCTAGTGTGCTTGCCAGTCACCCGGATAACCCCTATGGCGAAGATATCTTTTTTCGCGGCCGCCCCTATGGCGTAGGCAAATCAACCGAAATTAACTACTACGATCACACGACGTCTCGGTTTGCGTTTGGCGGTGATGGCGAGTTAACCGAAGGGATATATTGGCAGTTCTCATTTGTTGCAGCAGCGAATGACGCCATATTGAACCCCAGAGATGTCATTACCGATAATTTTCAAGCTGCTTTGCATGGTTTCGGTGGAATAAAATGCAGTGGCACCACCGCTGCTGAGGCTGGACAAGGGGAGTGTTATTACTTCAACCCCTTTGACCCTCAAGACCCTGATAATGAGCTGCTGAGAGACTTCATCATCGGTGACTACCTGGGCGATGCAGAGTCTGAAATGCGCGTTTACGAAGCCGTGATAACGGGAGAGTCCCTGTTTGAAGTGGGTGGGGGAGATGTTGGCTATGCGCTCGGCCTTCAATACCGGGATGAGTCTATCAATAATGTCTATGATTCCTTTACCCAGCAAGATAGCTTTGCCTTTTTGATTGGTAATCAGAATTTTTACGGTGAGCGTGATGTGAAAGCCTTGTTTGCTGAGGTACTGGTGCCCCTGACCCTGGATTTGGAAATTGGTGCGGCGGTACGGTATGAGGACTATGGTGAGTTTGGCGGCGATACGACCAATCCAAAAGTGTCTTTCCTCTGGCTTGCTAATGACCTGTTTTCGTTCCGTGGTACCTACAGTACATCTTTCAGAGCCCCTTCTGTTCACCAGTTACAAGGGGTACAAACCAACTTTGCCAACATCACAGATCCGGAGGATGGCTCCACAACCTTTGGTGGTAACCGAACTGTGGGTGACCCGGATCTGGTGCCGGAAACCTCACAAGCCGTTAATCTGGGTTTATCTTTCTCTTTGGACGAGCTTTCTGTTGATTTAGATTACTGGGACTTTTCTTTTGAAGATGTGCTTACTCGTGAGAGCCATCAGGCCGTGGTGAATGCGGATCCTAATGATCCGACTCGGGTGATCCGTACGTCAGCGGGCACCATTTCAATTGTGAATACCAAGTTTATTAATGCAGAAGCGATTGATACCTCCGGGCTGGATATCAGCGCAACGACCATTTATCGCACAGATCTGGGTGATTTCAGGCCACAACTGAAGGCCTCTTATCTGCTGAGCTACGATTTAATGGACGCATCCGGCAATACCAGTGATGGACTGGGTAAACTCAACCGTAATACGGTCGGCAATCCGGCGCCGCGGTTACGTGGCAGCATAGGTATGAACTGGTCGGACGGAGAGCACAGTGCAAATATCTATCTTCGTCATGTTGCCAGCTATGAAAATGACGTAAGTGGTGAATCTATCAGCTCTTTCAACACCATTGATCTGCAATATAGTGTGAATCTTGGTGAAGTGGTCAGAGAGGACTCAGAAACTCGGCTCATTGCAGGCATAGTTAATGCAACCGACGAAGATCCGCCTTATGTGGCCATTGCCGGCAGTTATGACCCCAGAACGGGCGATCCACGGGGGCGCCGGGCCTATATAAAAATCCAGCTGAGCTTTTGATCTATGACTAACTGTGTGCGGGTGCTGCAACGCGTACTGAATGTCAGATTTGTTTGCCAGGCTATGTGGCATATAGCCTGGCAAAGAGTCGTGCCTCTATGATTATACGCAGGCTGTTTCATGTTCTGATAATGCTTTGTTTGCTGGGTGCCAGTGTGCCAGAAGAGCGGGTGATCAAGCTGGTCACGCTGGAATATCCACCTTATGAATTCCAGGGAAAAAATGGCCCCAGTGGCATAGCCGTGGAATTAGTGCGCGAGGTTTTCAGGCGCATGGAGCAGCCCTACACAATTGAGATCCTGCCCTGGGGCAGAGCGATTAGAGAAGTCGAGATTGGGCGCTATGATGGCATTTTCACCATTTACAAAACCCCACAGAGACTGACCTTTTTGGATTATGCGGACGAACTCCTGATAGAACAATCAATTGCCTTGTTTACGTTGAGAAAAAACAACATTCACTTCGATGGCCGGCTTAACTCATTGGCACCTTATCGAATAGCGGTGATGCACAAAGTGAGCTACGGCTCCGAAATCGACACTGCGCTAAAAAGGGGGGTGTTTGAGAACGTGGTTACAACGGATACAGGCAAAAAGAGTTTTGAGTTGCTCCTTGCGGACCGCGTTGAAGTGGTCGTGATAAACAGATTGGGGGCGCTCGAAATCATTAAACAGTTGGGGATTGAAGACTTGGTTGCAGAGGTGCCGAGCTACCGATATGAGATACCCAGCTATATTGCGTTTTCTAAAACCCGCACACTGGACAAAACCAGGCTGGAAGTAGAACAGACATTGCGAGAAATAAAAAAGGACGGTACATACGACAAAATATTGCAAGAGTACCTGAAGCACTACAACAAGGAACAGTCCATATACGATACGTCACCACAAACAGGTAAAGCGGTTGAAGAGCGCTCTTAAACCAGCGCAACAAAGAGGCTCAGTCACATGAAACTCAAAATAAAATCCAGATTGATCTTGTTGTCACTGATCCCCGTGATCATCATTTCATCGGTTGTGACCTTAATCACGTATCTGGAAGCCAAAAAGCTCAATGAAGTACAGGTCGACCTGAGCCGAAAAGAGATGATGCGAATGAAACGCGTTGAGCTAAAAGCCTATCTGGAAATTGCAAAAACAGTCCTGACGCCACTCATGCAGGGAGATCACGCTGAGTCAGAAGCCATTGCACTGCTTAAGAATATTAAGTTCAGCGGGACCGGTTATCTATTTGGCTTTAAGCCCGACGGGACGCGTGTAATGCAGGGCGATAGCGATCAGGGTATTGGTAAAAACTTCATTGACTTGCAGGATAAACGAGGTAATTACCTGGTACGGGATATCATTACATCGGCGCAAACGGGAGATGGTTATTCGGTTTACTATTTTCCAAAGCTGGGTCAGACCGAGCCACTACCTAAGCTGGCCTACAGCATTTATATCGCTAAATGGGACCTGATTGTGGGCACCGGCTTTTACACGGACGATGTAGATGCGCTGGTTAAGTCAATGCGAGACGAAAACGAAGTACGGCTCTATGAGAGCATCGCGAATATACTGGTGTTTACTTTAGTGGTGTCTGTCGGGGTTGCCGGATTAGGGTTGATGATCAGTAAAAGCATCACTGTACCTTTGTCTAAATTTGAAGACACCATTCACATTTATGCCGCCAGAGATGCCGATTTAACCGTGCGGATCCCGGATTTTACCGTGCCTGAATTTGATAGTCTGAGTCGGGATTTTAATATCTTTCTGGGGCAGCTCCATGAACTCATCAAGAAGGTGGCTAAGCTTACCAATGAAGTAGTGGATGAAACCCGTCAAATCTCCACAGCGTCGGGCAACATCAACTCAATATTACTGCGCCAGCAAACGGAAACCGAGCTGATAGCCACGGCAATGACTCAGTTGACGGCGTCTGCGGAGGAAATCTCCCGCAATGCCAATGAGGCCGCGAACTCGGCTAAAAATGCCGACAGCAGCGCCAATGATACCCGGCATTCTGTCGATGAAGCCATGAACTCGGTGAATACACTGGCCGAAAAACTGGATGAGGCCAGTAGCGTGATCTCAAAGTTGGAAGGGGATGTCCAGGGGATCTCCGGGTCATTATCCATCATCCAGGAAATAGCTGAACAAACCAACCTGTTAGCGCTGAATGCAGCCATAGAGGCAGCACGCGCAGGGGAACAGGGTCGAGGGTTTGCTGTGGTGGCCGACGAAGTCAGAGAGCTGGCTACCCGGACGCAAAAAAGCGCATCTCAGATCCTGGGTGTGATCAACACACTCACTGACGGCTCAAAAGACGCGGTACGCGCAATGGAGTCGAGTAAAAGTTACAGTGCGACCACCGTTGATAAAGCAGCTTCAGCATCTGAGTCGCTCAAACAGATAGTGCAATTTATCAATGAAATCCTCAGTGTCAATGAGCATATCGCTGATGCAACCAAGGAGCAAAACATCGTTGACAAGGAAGTATCAGAGCGCACTGACTCTATTTCACAGCACAGTAAAGAGTCGGTGTCGATTGGTACTGAGAATTTAGCTGTCAGTACTAACCTGAGTGAAAAGGCAGGCGAGCTGGCTGCTATCGTTAATCGCTTTAAGATCTGAAATGAGGGAGCTCAGCGGATGTCAATGTACCTGTTAGGAAAGTGAAATCATGCTAAAGAAACTTAAAAACCTGGGGCCTGGCGTGATTGTGACCGCCGCCTTTATAGGTCCTGGCACTATTACCGCGTGTACGTTAGCCGGTGCTCAGTTTGGTTATGCTTTGTTATGGGCGTTGGTTTTTGCAACTCTGGCAACCATCATTTTGCAGGAGATGTCAGCCCGCGCCGGGATAGTAACACAGCAGGGGCTGGGGGCCGTGATCCATCAATCGCTGGCCGACTCGATTTGGAAGTGGCCATTGTTTATCTTAATCATTGTGGCCATTTGTGTCGGAAATGCTGCGTATGAGGCGGGCAATTTAGTGGGTGCTGCGCTGGGTATTGAGGCAATCACGACGCCGGGCAAGTGGGTCTTTCGTGGCTCTATTATTGCATTGACGGCGGTTGGTGCCGTGATTTTAATTCTCGGTACTTACAAACAAATAGAGCGTATCTTGATCACGCTGGTGGCAATTATGGCACTGGCTTTTGTGGTCACTTTTTTCCTGGTTGACCCAGATTTAACGGCGCTGCTAAAGGGCATGGCAACCCCTCAATTACCGGAGGGGTCTTTGCTGACAGTGATAGCGCTGATAGGCACAACTGTGGTGCCTTACAACCTGTTTTTACATGCGTCGGCAGCTAAGGCGCATTGGACAAATCCCGAGAATATCCCACAAGCGCGTGCAGATACTGCCATTTCCATTGGTCTGGGTGGGCTTATCGCCATTCTGGTGACTTCTACGGCAGCAGCGAGTATCTTTACCCTCGGGTTGAGTGTTAATAATGCCGTTGATATGGCCAAAGTATTTGAGCCCTTGTTTGGCAGTTTGTCTAAATACCTGTTGGGCATTGGCTTGTTTGCTGCGGGATTGAGCAGTGTTATCACGGCACCACTGGCAACCAGTTACGTGGTCACCGAGTTGCTGCAATTGAACACCGAAGTAGACACGCGGGCCTTTCGCTTGATCAGCGTTACTGTGATAGTGATTGGTGCCGTTTTATCTATGGCCAATATTAAACCCATAGAGATCATTCTGTTGGCTCAGTTTGCCAACGGCCTGTTATTGCCAATTATCGCCGGTTTTTTGCTGTATGTTATGAACAACAAACGAATGCTAGGGAAATACGCAAATACTACGGTTTCGAATATTCTGGGCTTTTCTGTGCTGCTCTTTACCGCCATGCTGGGTATTCGTTTGATAGCAAAATCTCTGGGGTGGATTTGACATGGCAAAAGCAGCAGGCGGGGAAATAAAAAGCTGAAGCGTTTTAGTCGCTTCAGCTTACTTAATATGGTGATGGTATTAACCCGGGTTACCCGTGCCTTTGACTTTTCTTGAATGAAATATCGCCAGACCAATATACACGCAGGTTGCATAGATATTGATAAAAGGGATCAAAGCAACGAGCATTGCAACGGCTTTGCTGTATTGATATTTATTAGCAATCAGTAAGTTTACTCCCAGACACAGGATAAACTGTAGCGCGAGCACTGTGGGGGCCAACGGAAGATCTCCATTTCTCAGCATGTCTAACATAATGTAAGTCCTTTTATTTTCTGCTTTTCCAGCTCAGGTTAGTACACATTTTTTTGTAGATAAAGTGTAACCCTTGACTTTTTGGGTCAGGCCCAGTCAAAGTGCTTAGCGTACAGACTATTGCGGTCGCAGCTTTATTCAAGCTGCGTTTTTAAGTACTCCACAGCAGCGTCCAGTTGGTTATCTTGATGTGTTATGACACTTTCTATCGTCCGGGGCACCCATATATCAATTTCGACGCCTGCGTTGATCAAGGGGTCACCATTGAGTCGGTTTGCAAGCATATTGGTGAAGACAAAAATATTATCCCGAGACAAGTCACTTGAGAAGTTAAAGAAATCCGCTTTAAAGATTTCTCCGTTGATCCCTGATGTGGCTTCACCCAGGACTTTTATTCCGCCAGCGCGGGCAAACACAAGTGCATGTTCATTCTGGCTTTGGCTTTCCCTTGAGGCCAGCGCAATTGCCGGAATATTCAGTGCGTCCTGTGCTACGCGGATCGTCTGTGGCAGAGTTTGTATCTGCACGTCAGTTTGATTGGGGGCGCCTTGCCAGTAGTGGGCAAGCGTGTTGTTAACGGCATCCCTTTCAATAAACCAGCTGAGTACACCCTGCCAGCCTTGCCAACTGGTTGGGTAGTAGCGCATATCCAGTACAACGGCTTTGGCATCTGCCAACTGCGACTTGAGTGAGTTAAGCGCTTGTTGCTCAACATTATATACGTTAATACGATAAATGTTGTCGCCTAAAGGTTCCAGCACGTCTGGGCTGTGGGGCACATATCTGAGGCCGCTAAATTTGAGAGCGCTCTCTCTCTTTAGCGGGGTAACCGTTTGTCGGATCACGCGCTCGTCTGACTTTTTAATCTCGTAGCGAACGGGTGTCGCTGAGATTTTGTAAAAGTGCATGCGTGCAACCCGGTTAACCCCTTGTAGCTGGTTGGAAAATGATTGAGCTGCGCGGTTTTGCAGATAAGTCAGCACGGGTTCACCGTCAATGGAGGTTATCTCATCGCCTATCTCGATATCCGACGGATTGTTTTGCTCCGTGCGCGTGACAATGGCTTTCCCTTCAACCATTGCGATGAAAAAGGGCATGTAATAGCCAAACGGGGACAACTCGGGGTTTGGTAAGGCAATATTGAGGTGGTTGTCATTGAGCTTGGTAAATTCGGTATAAATGCGGGTGTTTCGTTGCGTAAGGTCCGATTCAGTACAGGCATTCAAGAGCGGCTTAAGGCTTTGCGCCCAGTTGAGCTCAATCTGGTGAAAATAAGGCCAAAAGTGCTGGATCATGGCCCACATGCCAGAGACGGTCGCCATGCATATTTCCGGCTGTTCAAAGTTTTCTGTTAGTTGCCAGCGGCCGACCTGAGAAAACGTATCGCCCGTTAACTGAGTTTGTGTAGGCAGGTACAAAGGGACATGAACTCTTTGCTGGCCATAATCCAATGTCGCATATCTGTTGCTGGGTAAGTACGACTCATTACTGAGGGAACCGTAGTTACCTGAGCGCAGATCTCTTTCATATAAACGCTGAGAAAAAGGCGCATTTTGTTGCCAGGCCATGACTTGGGTTTGTTGCTCTAGTGTGGGCAAGTGGTCTTGTTGTGTTGTGACATAGGGCGCGATTTGTCTTAGTAACTCTATGCCCTTGTCTGAGCGCGCCGCTTCTTCTGTCTGGCTTAACTCGACAATACTTTCGGCAATAAAGAGTGGCCAGTCTGATGCGCTTACTTCTTCAGAGGGATAAAAGTACTGTACTGAATGGACCAGCGTGACAAAGTGTTCTACGTCATCAATCAGTGCTTCATTAAATGTGACATCGGGACGCGCCTGGGGAGAGTCTGGCAAGCGGTTATTATCCGGCGGAGACACTGGGCTTGAACCCGGAGATTGGGTGTTCTCATTACCTTTGTTACCCCCACTGCCGCCACAGGCCGTCAAACACAAACTTATGCATATAAAAAGCAACTGATTTCGCATCACACATTTCCCTTTTTTATCATTATTAGGTACGAAACTAGCGTTAATTTGTTCAGCTGTAAACCCCACAGGCAGGGGGGAATCTATGTGCTTGTTTAAATGGCAAGGGAGTTTTGGACAGGAAAGGTTGCGCTAATGACTGACAACCTCCTTCAGCGGACTGGCCTGAAAAGCCAATTAGTTATGATATATGGACCTGTGCGAAGGCCAATTGTAAAGCCCGGCTACTGACACTGGTTAACCAGCGTTTTGGTTAGAAACTGATTGACCTGGATTTTGGTCTCACGGTTAAAACTGTAGTGGCCACCGGGTAGTACTATGTGTTGATATGGATGAGAGAATTGAGCCTGTTCGAGCGACTCGGTGATTTTGTTTGCCATCGCGTGAGACGGCCAAATCTCATCTTGTTCAGCTGAGACCAGGAGGATTGGCCCGTTGGTTGTTTCCACCGGGATCCTGATGCTGAACCACACAGTTATATTATCTGAATATCCTGCTAGTGCCTACTGCTGTCGTAGCTGTATCTATGCCATACAACATGTCCACCCCCCGTGCAACAGGCGTTTTGGAGAATCTTTGTGAAAGCGTAGCCTGATGTGCAGCATTGGCTAATGCCTGGCTTGTCGCTAGCATAAAGTTGCCGGTCGCGACGGCCGGACTATCTCCTAGTACATTGGTATTAACCTGAGAGACGGAATCTGTGATCTGACTGTTTACTGCGGTAGGAAATGCCATGAGCTTACTCCTTGTCGGGGTTATAAGTGCTTCATTATTATGGTTCAGTCTGAACTTCTGTACGATTACACCCTATTACAGCTATGTTTATCAGCTAGTTGCGCAAACATCACTATTCCTCATGTGTGTACAATTTACATTTACAGTGTCAGTCCTTATTATGCCTATCTGCAACTGATTATCATTTTTATTATCGGGGCCGTGTGTGGTACAAAAAATACTCTTAATCGAAGACGACAATACGTTAAGCGTTTATCTGGCTGATTTATTGCGTAAAGCGGGCTATCACATAGATCAATGCTTTGACGGGGAGCGGGGACTTGAAGTGGCAAGGACTCAGCAGCACCATTTGATCTTGTTGGATAAAATGTTACCTAAACTTGATGGGGTTACTTTGCTGCAAAAACTACGCGAATCGAGCCAGCAGCCAGTGATCATGGTCTCCGCCAAAGGCGCAGAAGAAGAAAGGATTGTGGGCCTCAGTCATGGTGCGGATGACTACGTAGCAAAGCCGTTTAACGCGACAGAGTTATTACTGAGAATTGAGCGCCTGTTGAAGCGTAGTCATGGTAATACTGCACCCATCACTCAATCTGAAATTACTGTGGATGGTCTCAGGCTCGCACTGCAAACGCAGTCTATAACACTGCATGGTGAACCGCTGGATTTTACGCCGATCCAGTTCAAACTGCTGTGGGTACTCATGTCACAGCAAAATACTATAGTCCCTAAGGCTGACCTTTATTTGTCGGTATTGAACAAAAAGCTTGGCGCATATGATCGCAGCCTAGATATGCATTTAAGCCGGGTACGCAGAAAGCTCAATGATGCCAACTGGTATGGTGAGCGGCTGCAAACGGTGCATGGTCAAGGGTACTGTTTTAAATGAAGCGCACATTTCTCTGGAAGTTGTGCATAATTGTGGCAACGGGCCTAGTGGCATTTTTCTACCTGTTACATGCACTGACATTAAAAACAGAAGAAAGCATGAGCATGATTGCAAAAGCGGATCGTGCAGAGCTGACGCAGTGGCGCACCAAGTCTGAACAACTCTATATGGCTAATAATATCCAGGCACTGAATGCCTGGTTAGCGCAACTGATGACGGAAGAATCGACCTGGGCATCGGTCGCCAGTTTCAGGGCGATCCATCTTGCCGGCGAACCGATAGATAAAGACATTGTCGGCACTTATCATTTTGGGCGCAGTATAGAGTGGAAGATTCATCTCTATTTTTCCGCAAATCCGGTGATGGAATTACCCTTTGAGCACAGCAATGCCAGCTTGCTGATAAAACTACCCAGCAGGATGCGCCCTGGTACTTACTGGGCAACCACCAAGTTTTTGCTTCAGGTCCTGATCCCGATGGGGGTGTTAGCTGTGCTGTCGGTATTACTTTATCAGCACATTATTACTCCGCTGCGCAAGCTGGACAGTGCCACATCGGCGTTTAGCCGGGGTAACTTTAAGGTCAGGCTGGGCAGATATTTAGGAAAACGTAACGATGAGTTTGCTCATCTGGCTGCCACCTTTGACCAGATGGCGGCCAAAATTGGCGAGTTGATCGCCAGCCAGCGTCAGCTCATTGCCGATCTGTCTCATGAGTTACGCACCCCGCTCACGCGTCTCGACATTGCGGTCGAGAGCTTTGATGTGGATGATGCTCAGATACATCTTGCACGGATCGCGCGCGAGTCTGCTCAGATCAGAAAGCTCGTTGAAGATTCATTGACACTGGCCTGGTTGGAAAATGAAAAACCAGTGCTAAAAAGAGAAAATGTCGACTTAGTGGACTTGCTCGATGTGCTGGTGGAGGATGCCAGGTTCGAGTTTCCCGACAGGCGTATTATTTTCGACCCTCCCGCTAACGCTATTGTTCAAAACAGCTGCCACCGTGCTTTGTGTCCTGCCGTAGAAAACGTTATTCGCAATGCGCTGCGTTACACGCCGGTGGGCAAGCATGTGCAGATCACACTGACACAGCAATCTGAGCTGTATTGCATTCAAATTCAGGATCAGGGGCCAGGGATCCCGGAGGTGTTTCTTGAGAAAGTGTTTGAACCATTTTTTCGTGTTGATAATGCCCGTCTTGCAGAAAATGACAGTTTTGGTCTGGGTCTGGCGCTGGCAAAGCGCCATCTGGCGAGTGTGGGGGCCAGTATCTCGGCACATAACCCCAGCACCGGTGGTCTTTTGGTTACGATAATGATTCCTATTTGCCAAATGTAACAGTTGTAAAAGTGATTGCCTGAAAAGTCTAAATGACAATAATTCCGATTTAGACTTTTAACTTGTTGTTTGACTGAGATGTAAATCATGCCACTTGCCCCACATAAAAATCATTTGTTTAAAAAAAGTTTGTTAGCCTGCTCGATTGCTCTGAGCTGTTTTGGAACAAGCGCTTATGCTGCCCTGACAAGCGATGACACTGACGAGCAGAAAATAGAGCGGATCGCTGTCGTTGGTGCCACGACCAATTCAGAAATCACGCCAGAGGTGTTAGAAAATTATCAGGCGAACGATCTGGAAGATGTTTTTCGCCATACTCCATCGGTTACAGTCGGCGGATCCTTGGGGATTGCACAAAAGATTTTTGTCCGTGGCCTGGAAGATTCCATGGTGAATGTCACAGTGGATGGTGCGCCGCAAACCAGTACCTTGTTCCACCATATTGGTCGTGTTGCAATAGAGCCTGAGTTGTTGCGTAGCGTTGAAGTGCAAGCGGGTGCTGGTGAGGCAACGGCAGGTTCAGGCGCCGTAGGCGGTGCGATTCGTTTTAAAACCAAAAGTGCGGATGATTTGCTCAAAGCCAGCGAACGATTTGGCGGTACAGTTAAAGCGAGTTATTTCACCAATGATGGTCACAAAGAAAGCGTATCTTTATACGGTAAAGTCACCGATTCGATAGGTGTGCTGGCCTCGTATGTCACTGTTAGCCGGGAGAACATGGAAGATGGTGATGGCCAGGAAATTCCGGGAACTGCCGCTGATCAGACCCTGGGGTTTGTGAAAGTTAATACGCAACTGACTGACAATCAGGAGTTGGTTGTTAGTTTTGAGCGCCGCAAAGAAGAAGGTAAATTTGGTAAGCAAACTAACTGGGCACCGCTACAAACCGATCCACTGTTCTCATCCTGGGGGGAGCGCGAAACTTTGGTTCTCAACCATACCTGGTATCACAGCGCTTTGGTTAATTTAGAAACCACGGTTTATCAGACCGAGTCATCATTTAAACGTGAGTTATATACCTGGGATGCGTCGATTGAAACGACCGGCTTTGATATTCGCAATACCAGTGATATTGGTACGCACACCGTGACATATGGTATCGAGCGCAAAAATGACAAAGTAGACTCTGAGTCTTATGGCGATTTTGGCGGCATTTATGATGAAGATGGCACAGTGACTGGGCTCTATGTGCAGGATCACTGGCAAATGCGCGACGATTTACTGCTGAGTTTTGGCTTGCGTCATGACAGTTATGAACTCGATCACAGCGGTATTGATGCAAACTGGGTGAAAGTGGATGGTGTCTGGGTTATCGAAAAAGATGCCAATGGCAATCCAGTGACAACCAGCAACGCATTTTCAACGGAAAAACAGGATGGGATCAGTAAAAACGTCGGCCTTGTGTACGAGCTTGCTGACAATCTCAAGCTGTCGTTGGGCTACGCCGAAGCGCTGCGTGGCAGGCAGGTGGCTGATGCCTTCACTGTCGGTGAGTTAACACCCAATGAAAACCTGAACCCTGAAGAGGTTGAAAATACTGAACTGGGTCTGCAATACAACAATGGCACCTGGATGCTGGAAGCGTCACTGTATGTCAGTACCATAGATGATGTGGTATTTGACAAGTTTAAAGGCAGAGAAGGCGTTTTCTATGAAAACATCGGTGAGTTAGAAAGCAAAGGATTTGAGCTGGTTGCAGGATATCAGGCGGATAATTTTGATGTGATTATCAGTTACAACAACAATGATGTTGAACTGAATAATGCCGTATTTAACTTGCCAGATCCGGCAGCCCCGGATTCGACTAAACCCGTTACAATCAATGGTATCGATATGGCCGCCTATGAATATGGCGGGCTGGGGAATGCGGTTGGCGACTCGGTCAATGTTAATTTTAACTACCACCTGAATGAACAGATCAAACTGGGCTGGAATTATAACTATGTCGCAAGCCTCAATGATATCGAGGTTTTCCATCGCTCTATGGAGCTGGGCTGGGTCACTGAACTGGAAACCATCAGCAAGCCAAGCTATCAACTGGTTGATGCTTACATCAGCTATGCGCCGTTTGAGGCATTAAAAGTGGACTTATCTGTTCAGAACCTGCTCGATGAATCATATCGTAGTCATGGCAGTGTCGCCGACTATGGTCATATCCCTGGCTATGAAAATGTGGTTGGTATCAAAGAAGCCGGTCGTGACATTCGTTTAACGCTGACCTATCAGTTCTAACCTCTAATCATCTCAGCCATAGTGCTCGTTTAGACTGTGGCTGATATGGCGTCTGTTTCTTCATATTATGGTTTTAATATCATGAGCTTATCAGCAAAGCCTGGTCAAGCCTTTGCGCTTGGCTGGCGGCTATTACTTGCCCTGGTTGGCGGATTTGCGATTGCTAACCTCGCCGCCATAGCCATTTCTCAATTACCCGGGGATAACAAAGTGGATGGCATCGTTGCCGGTATGATGTGGAGTTTTGTTGTTTATACGTTGGTTGTGATCAGTGTATTTACAGTCAGAACGGCATGGCGTGCAACTTTGCTGATATCGACCCTGATAGCCTTGCTGTATGGCCTAATCCACTTACTCTCTGTATCGGAGGCCCTATGAAAGCAAGGTTTCGACAGTCCATGGGCTGGCTGCACACCTGGAGCGGCGTGGTGTTTGCCTGGTTATTATATTTTATCTTTGTGACTGGCAGTGTCGGTTATTTCGAAAACGAGATTGACCGCTGGATGAAGCCTGAAATTGTCACAAGCAATGATATTTCGGACAAACAAGCCATTGATTTGGCGATGGCACAGCTTGGCGAACACGCTGATGATGCATCTCAGTGGTATGTGAGCCTGCCTACCTCGCGTGATCCTTACATCGAAATTTCCTGGTTACAGCCCGGCGACCCAGAGAAACAGGTCCGTCGTCAGTGGTATGAGAAGCCGCTTGAGCCAAATACGGGAGACATTACGTCTATCCGCGATACCAGTGGCGGAGAAACCCTGTACCGGCTGCACTATAACTTGCATTACGTGCCGCCGCTGGTGGGTTATATCCTGACCAGTCTGGCAGGCATGCTCATGTTAATTGGCTTGGTCACCGGGGTGATCATTCACAGGAAGATTTTTGCAGAGTTTTTTACTTTTCGAAGCGCTAAAGGCCTGCGTTCCTGGCTGGATATTCATAATGTTTTCAGTGTATTGCCATTGCCGTTTCATTTAATGATTACCTACAGCGGCGTTATGTTGCTCATGGGGGTGACCATGTCTAAGGTCATTGATAGTCAGTATGGTGAAGGCAGGCAGATGCATCGTCAGTTTTATGATGCTTCTCAGCTGGAGGATTACACCACTCTGGCCACTGAGATTTTGCCCGCGCAGCTAAATGTAGATACGGCACTGTCCGATGCAAAACAGCGAGTGACCGATCAGGCGGTCAACTTTGTCGGTGTCATTGACAGGGGCACTGACACTGAACACATAGAGATCTGGTTTGAAACCAGTGAAGGGGTTGAGTTTGCCTCATTGCTCAAGTACCACGCCCGTACAGAGCGGGTTGAGGTTGAGATAGCAACTGGCAAAGCAGGGCGGGCTGCTGCAGTGTATGATCTACTTGAGCATCTTCACGAAGGCCTGTTTGCCGATATTTATCTGCGCTGGGTGTATTTCCTCTGCGGGTTGTTTGGTGCTGCGATGATTGCCTCTGGGATGATCATCTGGCTTAAAAAGCAAGTGATGAAAGAGGCCACACCTTCATTACTCATTACTTTAATTGTCAGGCTAAACAGAGGTGCTTTGCTGGGTCTGCCAATTGCGATTGGCTGTTATTTTTTAAGCAATCGACTGCTTGCGCCTGATATGCCAGACCGGGCTGCCTGGGAGATGCATGTGTTGTTTGCAGCATGGGTGCTGTGCTGTCTGTATTGTTTAATCAATCGGAGCCGGGAACAGTGGTCAACTTTGCTTTGGAGCGCAGCGCTGGTTTATTTTGCTATTCCTCTGGTCAATATGCTCACCACACACCACAGTGTCATAACCAGTCTGTTGAACGCTGACTGGTTGATGCTCGGTTTTGATCTCAGTATGTGGTTGTTTGCGGGCTGCTTTGGGTTGGCGGCGACGGTCGTTTCTCGAAAACATAGAGGCTCCACTGTGGCTAAAAAGGGGCCGTTAGTATGCTGATCACTTCGATACTGATGATATTGTTGCTCGGTTTTGCGCTGCTCTGCGTGGCAATGCAGCGTAACTTTAGTCGGGTTGCCGCTCCATCTGTACACCTGTCTAAGCAGCGGTTGTGGTTATTGCGTATCAGTGGCACGGGTTTGAACCTGCTCGCTTTGTTTGTCTGTATTTTTGTCTGGGGCGTGTCACGGGGGCTTGTATACTGGTTTGGGAGTGCAACTATGGTCGTGTTTACGCTGGTTGTTATTTTGACATATCGTCCCAGACTACTTAGATGGCTTTGTAGATAAGTGGCGGGATGCGACTGCAACATTCTTTTTATTAGAATAAACCTATCACTTTTTACGTAATTACGTTCTTAATCAGCTATGTAATCATGTCATTGGTCTACAGGCATGCATGCCTATACTTAACGAAAGAAGTAATCAAACATGTTTAGTTGGTTAAAACAATGGTTGTTGGAGAGCCCTTCAACAGCACATGGAGAAATGAAGATGACAAAAGTACTGGTGTTATATTATTCAAGCTATGGCCACATCGAAACGATGGCAAATGCCGTTGCAGAGGGAGCTGGTTCGGTTGATGGTGTTGAGGTAACCGTTAAACGTGTTGCTGAGTTAATGCCGGAAGAGGTTGCAAAAAATGCTGGGGTTAAGTTGGATCAGGTGGCTGAGATTGCCACACCGGCAGAGCTCGAAGGTTATGATGCCATTATTTTTGGCACCCCCACGCGATTTGGCAATATGGCGTCGCAAATGAGAAACTTTTTAGACCAAACTGGTGGTTTGTGGGCTGCAGGCAAGCTGATTGGAAAAGTGGGCAGTGTATTTACTTCGACGGGTACAGGTGGCGGTAACGAAACTACCATACAGTCATTCCATACGACCTTATTCCATCACGGTATGGTGGTGGTTGGGTTACCTTATGCAGCGGCTGAGTTAACGGATATCTCAGAAGTCAGAGGCGGCTCACCATTGGGGGCTGCCTGTATTGCGGGGGCTGATGGCAGTCGTCAACCTTCAGATAAAGAAATCGCCCTGGCTAAGTTCCAGGGGCAGCATGTAGCGGGTATTGCTGCCAAATTAGCCTAATGGCACAAAATACGGCGCAGCGTAAAACCGCTGCGCATTTCCCCTATAAGCCACTTGTTGTCTGTTTCGTTAAGGATTACAAGTGTTGGAATGTTATTACCGGCTAATAAGTTAGCTGAGCTGCACTTGACGTAGTTTTTGGATTTATTCTTTGTCTGAAGGAGCGCCATGCAAGCTAGCATTAAGTGATAGAGTATTATTTTACGTATTGCCTCAGGAAATTGTCGTTGTCTGACGACGACGGCTGACTCCGCTAGTGTGTTTGGCATGCTGGTCGCGATAAACTCCCGGGCTGACACCCACAACAGATTTGAATTTTCTGACAAAAAAACTCAGATCGGAAAAACCAACATCATCGCATACTTCAGTGACCCGGCACAGAGGGTCTTCTCGTAACAGTGTCATGGCTGTTTTAATTCTGAGTCTTAACAAAGTTTGTTTGAATGACAGGCCTACATAACGCTTGAATAAAAATGACAAGTGAGAGGGGCTGACACACGCATGACTGGCAACTTCACTAAGATTGACTGGCCTTTTGAAATTTTCTTCCACATATTGCAGTGCTCTGACAAGGGCGGGGTGAGATTTATCGGCTATTTTTTGCAGGTTTACAGGGACTGGATGCTGTACTGTAGCTGCATTATTGGGGTGATATGCATGTGGCTCTCTACAGGCCGTAAGAGACTGAAGTAAAGTGAGGAACTCATTATTTTTTGAGCGTGTCGATGTGGAGAGTGTCCCTGAATACTGAGTAGGTACATCATCTATGATCGGCAACGTTTTAATCAGTGTTTGTTTGGTGATCTCCTGTTGGGGAGACAATATAGACAGCGTATCCAGGCAGTGTTTTAGTTGTCTTATATTGCCTGGCCAACTGTAGTGTTTCAGCCATTCCATTGCCTGATCGTCTATTTGCAGCTTGGCGATGTGCTGGCAGGTTGCTTTGTAATGGGCTATCAGATCCGGTATGTCTTCGCGCCGTTGCGCCAGTGTCGGGATATTCAGTTCAAGGCTATGATAATGTAACCAGTATAAAAATGAGTTTTGCGGTGTGTGCTTTAAAGCTTGTTGATGTTTTTGAATTGTAGTGGAAGTTATCAGTCTTGGTGCCTGGACATTGGTATTCAGATTAAGCCAGTAGTCTTTGATGGCGTCTATTTGCCCGGTATCTAACGCATCTATGTTCTTTAGATATAGCGTGCCTGAAAGAGATTGGGCAATAAGAGAGTCGAGTTTTTTAATCGCGCAATTATCAGCCCACTGGTTCACACAAGAAACGATAAGTGGCTGTGAGTTAACCTTATCTAAATAATGTAAGTGGCTGACAGCTAAATGTTTGCCACTGCCTGGCTGGCCAATGATGTGGACAGGTAAGTTACTTTCAGCGAGCAGGCTAATCTGCTGCTTTAATTTAAAAAGTACATCACTACTGCCAATCCAGGGTGGTGTAATAAAAAAGCGCTTTGAAACTGTGGACATGATATTTCCTTGTTTTCAGGTTCTGTATAAACAAGCCATCCAGCGAAGGCTGTATGGCTTGTCGTGTCGTCAAGGAAAATGTAGTTTTATATGTGAACCGATTTTGGGTCAGTTGCTGGTCACTTTATTGGGACGTCTATCGGGTTGAGGATGCCTGGGGTAGGTGTACCAACTGAAATCAGTACTCTTCGTCTGGCTTTTGAGTGCTTCCTGAATAAGTGGGTGTATAAAATAAAAGTGCTCATCACTTTGTTTGATTAGT
Organism: Pseudoalteromonas sp. PPB1; assembly: GCF_015356275.1. NCBI lineage: Bacteria > Pseudomonadati > Pseudomonadota > Gammaproteobacteria > Alteromonadales > Pseudoalteromonadaceae > Pseudoalteromonas > Pseudoalteromonas sp. PPB1. Next base: position 62,304 of record NZ_JACEQV010000016.1, read on the forward strand.
CCGCTACAGAGCATTTTGTGCAATACACAGAGCGGTGCACGGATCTGCTCATTGTCGTTGAACTGTTGCAACTGGTGCGTGTTGAAGCTCTGTCCCAGGCTAGCTGCAAATTTGAGTGTTCTGGCTACTTCGCAAGGCATTGCGTTTAAACAGGTGCGGGCAAACTGTTGTAATGCATTAGGGAGTGCGTTGAGCGGATCTGAGTCTGACAACAGCTGCTTCAGAAAATAGGGGTTACCTTGCGCACGTTTTATCGCGTCGGCAGTTTGCTCTCTGTGTTTTTGGGGCTCCTTGCCCTGACAGCGTAATATGTGGGTTGCTAATTGAGCCATGGCATCTGGGTCTAATGGTCTAAGAATGATTATGTGAGCATGATCCAGCCACTTTGGCGGATAAATAAAAGCATGTTTTTGCTGGGATGCAATAATGAAAGTGACTGCATGTGGTGTGTTACACGACGTAAACAGGCGAATGAACTCAAGTGCGTTGGTCGATAAATTATGTGCGTCGTCAATTATAATCGCAACAACACCTTTGTGGTTGGCATAGGCAATCAGGCTTTGAGCAATTTGTTTATCTAACCACTTAAGTCGGGACTCAGAGAGCATGGAGAGTGTATCCGTTTCGCCTTGATTCAAATTGCTGTCTAACCGCTGACGCAGGCGTAATGCACAAAGCACATTGTTGGCTATCAGGTCTATTTTCAGACTAATGTCACGACTCGATGCCAATTCAGTGACAGACATGAGTGCTTTAATAAAACAAGGAATCGAGAAAGTGGGTGCGCTACTATCGTTAGGAGCTGTACAGGAAAAAGCAAGGCACCGTTTACCTGCTGAGGCCAATTGTGATGCGAAAGTGGCCAGCAATCTGGATTTTCCGGCGCCTGTCATCCCTTGTAAATAGACGATTTTAAATGCCGAGTTGTCGAGTGCATAGTTAAGTATGCAATGAAGGTGGTTTAGCTCCCATTCTCTGCCATAGCAGGGGTTAGGCATATCTTTTACCAAATGACGATAGAGCCAGGGGGGGGCATCATTATCACCGATAAGTGTATCGATACTTACCTGAAAGTAATTGGCGAGGTTCTGTATGGTACGACATAGTACTTGCTTTCCCGCTTCCGCGCGCTTTATTGTGGAAACTGAAACGTTATTGCACTCTTGAGCGAGTTTCTCCCGGCTAAGTGCTTTTTTTTCTCAGCAAACGCAGAGTTGTTTTGTTTACTGCAATTCTTCCGTGGCTGGAAGTGTTCATAGTTATCTCCTTTGGCTTGTGCATCATTACTAATGACAGTATTGCTATTAATATATTTACTACTGATGTCCTTAAGTTTATTTTTATGTTAATTACTACACTATTACACCTTAATTACAGTGCTCGTTAGTTGCAACAACTGGCACTGTATTGGGCCTGTCATTCTATCAATGTTGGTTTATTTTTACCCTGACGCCGCAATTAAAATGAACGGCATTTGCGTGTTTTATCGGCCGGTTCCACAACCTTTGTTCGAAACTTAAAACGGCATGTTTAAAGTTTTTTAAATTTTCTTGATCTTTGTTTCACAAGGGTGCGTATTGCTCGAATGTTGACCACCTTGATGGAGAAGAACGTGAAAGCACTGATAAAAATAATGTTTATAAGTACCCTGGCCTTGCTCGCGGCTTGTTCCGACGATGATAACGAAGTTGTCGTCACACCACCAGAAGAGAACTCGGTTTATGATGCTGCTAAGGCTGCTGGCAGCTTTAACACACTGGTAGCGGCTATTGACGCTGCAGGCCTGACGGCTACGTTAGACAACACCGCAAATACTTTTACTGTATTCGCTCCTACTGATGCCGCCTTTGCTGTATTAGGAGAAGAGGCCATCAACGGTCTGCTCGCAGACCCTGATACCCTGAGCAAAATACTCACCTATCATGTCCTTGCGTCAGAAGTGAAAGCTGAAACTGCGCTTACTTTAGCCGGGCAGACTACTGAAACAGTTAACGGTGCAAAGCTTGCCTTGTCGTTGTCTGGCGACAATCTGCTCATTAACACGGCGACAGTAACACAAACCGACATAATGACTGATAATGGCGTGATCCACGTTATTGATGCTGTTTTAATGCCGCCGAGTGATGCGACATCAACAGCAAATATTGCACAGGTGGCGACACAAGCAGGCAACTTTACGACCCTGCTAAAAGCGGTCGAAACAGCGGGCTTGACCAGTGCACTCACTGGCAGCGATGACCTGACTGTTTTTGCTCCAACAGATGCCGCTTTTGCAGCACTGGGTACAGCAACCATTAACACCTTACTGGCAAACCCTGACGTGCTGGGTAGCATTCTTAAGCAGCACATTGTGGCGGGCAAAGTGGATTCAGTTACGGCTATGTCACTGAACGGTAAAAATGCCACTACGCTTGAGCAAAACCAGCAGAGCGTCGCGATCGACGCAGCAACAGACATGTTGAAATTTGCAGGTGTAACTGTAACTCAAACTGATATTCCGGCTTCAAACGGCATCATTCATGTATTGGACGCCGTGGTGGTGGGTAATATCAGCGTACCTGAATCTTTGGGGCTCATTCCTGAGGTCGCAGCAGGGGCTGGGTCATTTAATACTTTGTTAAGCCTGGTTACTGCGACGGGTTTGGATACAACACTGGGTGACCCGACTACTAAGTTTACCGTCTTTGCACCCACTGATGCTGCTTTCGCGGCTTTGGGTCAGGAAACGCTTGATGCGCTAGCCGCAGACACCGACAAGCTAAAAGACATTCTTCTTTATCATGTTGTGGCAGGGCAGAGTGTGATGTCAGATGCGGCAGCTGGTATTGCCTCATCTGCAGATAATATGGTGGCTATGGCAAATGCTGACAAAAGCGCTTTGAGCATAGTCGATAGCATGCTGTTTATTGATGATGCCGTTATTCGCACTGCTAATGTAAAAGCAGATAATGGCGTGATCCATGTGCTCGACAAAGTGATCATGCCACCTATGGATAAAATGGCTAGCGAAAAAACCATCGTGGATGTCGCGGTTGAAACGGATGACCTGTCAACTTTAGTCACGGCACTTCAGACGGCAAATCTGGTTGAAGCGCTATCCGACACCACCAAGCAGTTCACCGTTTTTGCGCCGACTAATCGCGCATTCCAGAAAATCCCGGCGGCAGATCTGACTGCCTTATTGGCCAACCAGGCAGGTTTAACACAAGTGCTGACTCAGCACGTGTTACCGCTGGAAGCATCGTCTTCACTGGCTTATAGCCTAAACGGTAAGCAGGTTGAAACACTGGCTACCAATATGTTGGACTTGAAAGTGGTTGATTTCGTGTCGACGGCGAACACTGAAAACGACATGGTAGCTTATGATGCAACCAACCAAAGACTGGTATCTGGCAATGGTGCAGCCATGGCAGGTAAAACGCTGTATGTATTCGACGATGACCTGACTTTTGCTAACAGCCAATGTGTTGATGCGTGTGCGACTAACTGGCCACCTGTGACTGCGACACAGGAACAGGTTGCAAATATTCCGGGCTTGTCACTTATCGCCAGACTGGATGGAAGCATGCAAGCTGCCTATCTTGGCCGCCCATTGTATATGTTCGCACAAGACGTCAACCCTGGTGATGCAACAGGTCAGGGTGTTGGTGGCAAATGGTGGCAAGTGAGCTTGCCGACGTCTGGTCTACAGGTAGAAGGTAGTAATATCACCCAGGTTGATATTTACACTGCAAATGGTGTGGTGCACCTGATTGATACTGTGATCACAGCAGTCGATTGATTCCCTTCCTCACCTTTCCTATGAGGCTTTGGCGCAACATCCTTAATGTTGCGCCTTTTTTATGTAGTGATTACTCATCAAGCGTCAGAACAATTCTGCCAGTGATGTCATTATTAAGCATGTTATCAAAGACTTCATTGATGGCTTCGAGTGGTTGGGTCTCAACAATGGCTTTTACTTTACCTTCTGCTGCAAATTGCAGGCATTCAACCAGATCCTGACGGGTACCGACGATACTGCCAACGACACTGACGCCCTTGAGCACAGTATCAAAAATGGGAATTGGCATTTCCTCCGGTGGCAGGCCAACCAGCACACAGACTCCACCACGTTTAACGCTATGAAAAGAAGCCGTAAAAGCTGATTTAGAAACTGCGGTACATACTACCGCCTGAACGCCGCCAAGTTGTTCTTGTATCGTGGTGGCAGGATCTTGCTGAGTATAATCCACGACCATATCAGCCCCCAGAGAGTGAGCCAGAGCAAGCTTATCGTCACCACTGTCTACAGCCACGACATTGAGGCCCATGGCTTTGGCATATTGAATTGCCAGATGACCTAAACCGCCGGCACCAACAATCGACACCCAGTCACCCGGTTTTGCTCCTGAAACTTTCAGTGCTTTGTAGGTCGTTACGCCCGCGCAGAACAAGGGAGCAGCTTCGACGAAGGGCACATTTTCGGGGATTTTAACCACATAATTGGCGTCAGCTTTAGTAAATTGTGCGTAACCGCCATCGACCGAATAGCCACTGTTTTGCTGCTGTGAACAGAGATTTTCTTCTCCTTTTAAGCAGTGTTCGCAATGGCCACAGGCACTGTGTAGCCAGGGCACACCAACTCTGTCTCCAAGCGATAAATGGGTCACATCGTCGGCCTTTGCTACGACAGTGCCCACGCCTTCATGACCTGGGATTAGGGGGAGTTTAGGTTTTACGGGCCAGTCCCCGTGGCAGGCATGCAGATCTGTATGGCATACACCACATGCAGCAATTTCAACCAATACTGAACCTGGGGTCAATGACGGCTTGGGTACTGTTTGAATTTCTAACGGTTGTTTAAATGCATGAACGAGCGCGGCTTTCATAAGAGTCTCTCCTGAAGGTGTTAGCCACGAGTATAGAGATTTAAAACTGACATATTTTGATCCGGCGCAAACTCGCCAGTGACTGTGTATTCATTTTAGGTTCGTCATTGCGTTGCTAACTTTTGGTCAGACTGTAACGATTGTCATACACCCGGCTCAAGATGCCTATGCGTTTTTAAAAAGAGCAACTAAACTTCATGCAAAATAGCAGCTTGTATTAACTTCCTTTGGCTGAATGCGTCGCGTCATAGAAGTAAGGTTGGTTTATCTTTGGGTACGTAAGCAACTGTAATTTACCAATGCAACCAGCTGCGTTAAATTTGGCATATAGCCTGCTTTGTCATTCATCGCTGATTATGTGGCGTTTATCGCAGGTGATATAAGGGGGTGGCGCTTCCCCCGACTTAACACTTGAGTTAAGTGTGGTTGCATATTTGTTAAATTTGTATTCTGTTTTGCTTTATTTTTTAGTGCTTTGTGATAGCATCAGTATGAAAACCATCAAACAGGAAGCGTTATAGCTGTTTATAAAATGGCTACAAGAAGATAAAAACAACGTTAGGGAATGGTATTTTTAGTTCAGTTGTCGTCCCGTCAGATTAACACTAACAAACAATTTGAGCCTGTACGAATACAAAGTGTCATGATTAATTTTATTTTTAATCATGTGCTTATGTTCTTCAGGTGTTAAAGGTGTAGTTGATTAGCGTGGCTTGCGGTTTTAAGCGGTTAGTTAACCTTTAAACCATAATGACAGGATAATACGACTTTGCAGTTATCAATAGCCGCAGAGGTCGCATATTGTCATTGTGTTTATGTAATTAATTGGTTTTTTCCAATTTTACGGATCGGACAACTGTGCTTAATACCAGCAGAGGCGCTAGCTAATGTCGCCAGCTCTGGGTCGTTGAGTCAGGTGTTCTGATCAAAGGAACTTACTCAATAAACCTTGTATGGGTATGGCATGAATAACGACTTAGTGGCTACATTAGTGACATTGGCCCGGACACGTGGCGATGACATTGCATATCAGTATTTCTTCGAAGATAACCAACCGGCAGTTTCCCTGAGCTATGCTGAGCTCGACTTAAAATCTAGAAAAATCGCAGCACGTTTGCTCACTTATTTTGACAGAGGTGACAGAGCTTTGCTCTTGTACAACTCAGGGTTTGAGTTTGTTGAAGCCTTTTTTGCCTGCCTATACGCTGGCATAGTGGCAGTGCCTGTATACCCGCCAAAAAAGAATCAAAATACCGATAGACTGAGGAGCATCATAGAAGACGCTGGCGCAACCGGTGCGCTGACCAGCAGCAAGATTTACGAAATCGCTCAGCCACTGTTTGAAGCTGAAACCAGCCTCAGTAATGTGTCTATCATCGCCACCGACAGTGAAGGTGTTGAGCAGGTTGAGCCTATGGCCTGGCAGGACATTCGCATAGCACCACAAGATCTGGCCTTTTTGCAATATACCTCAGGTTCGACGGGTAGCCCCAAAGGGGTGATGGTGAGCCACGCGAACATCATGGACAACGAAGAAATGATGAAGCTGGCTTTCGGTCACAGTGCACAAACACCTATCGTCAGCTGGCTGCCGCATTTCCATGATATGGGGCTCATCTTTGGCATCTTGCATCCTATATACATTGGTGCCCCTGCGGCCCTGATGAACCCGACATCGTTTTTGCAAAAACCCTTGCGATGGCTGAAGTTACTGAGCGAGACCAAAGCCGTGACTTCCAGTGCCCCTAATTTTGCCTATGATCTGTGTGTCGACACAATTAAAGAAGAAGAGCTGGCAAACTTAGACCTATCGCATTGGCAAAGTGCACTGAATGGCGCTGAGCCAGTTCGAGCCAGCACTCTTGAGCGTTTTTATCAGAAGTTTAAGCACTGCGGTTTTCGTCGTGAGGCCACGGCCCCCTGTTATGGCATGGCTGAAACCACCCTGTTTGCCACGGGCGGACGTTTGATGAAAACGCCGTCGGTGCTGCAGCTGGATAGTAAAGAGATGCATCAGGGAAAAGCTTCGTTACTATCAGAACCTGCGGCGCACACAGAGTTGTTTTACGATTTGAATGTTGCAGATAACACGCCAACAGACAATCAGCCCTATTATGCGGTGTCATGCGGCAGCACCTGGCATGGCCACACCCTGGCCATTGTGAACCCAGAAACTAAACAGCGTTGTGCGGATGGGCATACTGGCGAGATCTGGGTGAAAGGCGCCAGTGTTGCTCAGGGCTACTGGCGTAAGGCTGAGCAGACCAAAGAGATTTTTCAGGCGCGTATTGCTGATGATAGTGACGGCCCGTATTTGCGCACTGGCGACCTGGGTTTTGTGCATCAAAACGAGCTGTATGTCACGGGGCGTGCCAAGGACGTGATGATTTTCCGCGGTAAAAACTATTACCCTCAGGATATTGAGCTCACTGTGGTGGAGGCGCATGCTGCCATGGACAATAATGGCGGGGCGGCGTTTTCCTATTTGTCTGAACAAGGCGAAGAGCGCCTGGTTATCGTGCAGCAGGTCAAGCGTACGGCGGTGCGCAAACTGAATGAGCAAGAGATCTTTGCCGCTATTACGTCAGCGATTACCGAACAACATGGCATTACACCGTATGAGGTTGTGTTGATTAAGCCCGGGCGGATCCTGAAAACCTCCAGCGGCAAAATTCAGCGTCAGGAAAACAAACGCCATTATCTGGCAAATACCTTTGACGTGTTAGCCCGTTCACGAGCTCAGCAGAGCGCGTCAGACAAAGCGCCACACCCAGCAAAAAACACGCATTATTCGGACATTGAAGCGACGTTACGCACTGTCTTACAGGAAGTGGTGGGGCTCGAAGTTGACCGCCAGCCGAACAGCCTGGATGTTGACGCCACCTTTTTATCTCTGGGTGTCGACTCGATGAAAGCCGTACGGATCTCGGGCGAGTTGATGGAGCTGCATGATATCGAACTCGAAGCCACGGTGCTTTACGAGTATCCATCGATTGCCCAGCTTGCTAGTCATTTGAGTCAGTTTGACTCGGTACGCGAACGATTGAGTGCGCAAGTGCCTGAACACTCAGCGCAGCAAGCGACAAATTCGACGGCCACGCAATACCAGCGTGAAGTGCGTGCGGTCACGGATAATATGGATGTGGCAGTCATTGGTATGGCATGCCGTTATCCGCAAGCCACCGACCTCACTGGATACTGGCAATTGCTGATGGATAAACGCGACGCCATTAGTGTGCCAAACGCGGTGCGACAGGCGCTGTGTCCTGAACTCGGCCAGACGCGTCTGGGAGGGTATCTGGATAATATTGAGCAGTTTGATGCTGGGTTATTCGGTATTTCACCGGCAGAAGCCAGATACATCGACCCACAGCATCGTTTGCTGCTTGAAACCAGCTTCCATGCCATTCAGTCAGCCGGCATGATGCCCGCTGAATTGGCCGGCCAGCCCGTTGGCGTATATGTGGGTATTTCTCAGAATGATTACTTCAATATGTCGAACAAGGCACAACAGGGGAATGCGTATCTCGGTACAGGCACCGCGCTGAGCATTGCGGCCAATCGTCTGTCCTATACCTATAATTTTACGGGCCCGAGTCTGTCGGTGGATACGGCTTGTTCTTCCTCTTTGGTTGCTTTGCACCATGCGCTGACCGGGATCCGTGCGGGTGATATGCCAATGGCACTGGTGAGTGGTGTGAACCTGATCCTCAGTAATGAGGTCACGGACGCCTGTGAGAATGCGCAAATGCTGGCGCAGGATGGTCGCTGCAAGACATTCTCACGCGCTGCCGATGGCTATGTGCGCAGTGAGGGCGTGGGTTGTGTGTTATTAAAGCCCCTGACTCAGGCAATGGCAGACAGAGACCCGATCTACGGAGTACTGAAAGGCAGTGCAGTGAATCAGGACGGGCGCAGCAATGGGATTACGGCACCGAATGGTGCATCGCAACAAAGGGTGATCAAGTCGGCTTTACACAATGCGGCTTTAGCAGCTGCGGATGTGCAATATATTGAAACCCATGGCACGGGCACTGAACTGGGTGATCCAATCGAAGTTTCGGCACTGGCTAAAGTGTATGGCGAAGGACGCGCGCCCAACCAGCCTTTACTGCTGGGCTCTGCAAAAGCCAACATTGGTCACCTGGAGTCCGGTGCGGGCCTTGCAGGGCTGATTAAAACGCTGTTGTGCCTGGATAAAGGGCAAGTACCCGCGCAGTTACATACCGCGCAGCTCAACACCCATATTCCATGGCAAAAGCTGCCGGTGCGGGTTGCGACACAAGCCCAGAGCTGGCCTGCTCAGACTGGACAGGACAGGCTGGCAGCGGTCAGTTCGTTTGGATTTGGTGGCACCAATGCCCATGTGATCTGTGCCCAGGCACCTGCTTATGCGACTCAGGATAACAAAGCCTCATCGCAAAACTCGGGGTATGTGCTGCCATTGTCGGCAAAATCTGCCAAATCACTGACTGAGCTTGTTAGTCGTTATGCCGATACACTGAGCACGGCAACGCCACAAGCGTTCGATGCCCTGATCAGTCAGACCGCGAGCATGCCGCATTTCAAGGAAGCTCGTTGTGCTTTTGTTGGTGAAACCAGAGAGGCGCTGGTTGCGGCGCTAAAAGATCATGCTCAGTTAACTGGTTCTGCAGATGACGCGCAGGCGTCAACGCGGGAGCTGGTGTTCCTGTTCACCGGGCAAGGGGCACAATATCCGGATATGGGCAAAGCTCTGTATGAGTCGCAGCCGGTGTTCCGTGATGCCATCAATGAATGTGACCGTTTGCTTGGCGATAAGTTGGGGCCAAGACTGACCACAGTTTTGTACAGCGATCCGAGCGAGCAGTATCTGGCGCAGACTCAATGGACTCAGGTGTGTTTATTTGCCATCGAGTATGCCCAGGCGCAGCTATGGCTCAGCCGGGGTCTCAAGCCGGAGCGTCTGGTGAGCCACAGTGTTGGAGAATATGCTGCGGCCTGTATAGCAGGCGTGTTTTCGCTTACCGACGCAATCAAGTTGATTGCACAGCGTGGTCGTCTAATGAACGCACTGGCGGATAATGGTCGTATGGTGACTGCGCGCTGTGAGCGTGCTCAGGCTGATGCGTTGGTGACTGATATAGCCGGGCAGCTCTCTGTATCGGCTTACCATGGTGAGTCGGGTGTGGTGTTTTCTGGTCACAATAGTGCCATGGATACTTTGTGCCAGGCGCTCGATGATGCAGGTATACGCCACAAAGCTATCAATACAGCGCGGGCATTCCATTCTCCGTTGATGCAACCTATGCTCAGTGAATTCGCTGAGGTGGCCGCGCAAGTTACCTATCATCAGCCAACAATCCCTTTCATTTCGTCTGTCACGGGTCAGCAAGAAGCGCTGCGGCTGTGCGATCCTGGTTATTGGGTTGAGCAGATCTGTGCGCCGGTACAGTTTGAATCCTGCATAGCTCAGCTGTCTCAGTCAGACGCTTATTGTGCCCTTGAGCTGGGGCCTAAACCGGTGTTATGTGGCCTGTTGCAGGAAAATCGCCCTGCTGAACGGTGTGAGTTTTTACATGTATTGCATGCCAAAGGCGCTGATTTACCACGCTTGTTATCAGTGCAAGGGCGTTTGTTTGAGTTGGGCATAACGCTTGACTGGAACCAGCTATACGCGGATGACACTCAGCCCAAAGCTCCATTGCCTTTGTATCCGTTCGACCACAGTCCTTACTGGATTGCGGAGCTACCGACTGAATTAAACACGCAGCTCGACGCTGAGACAACGCAGTCGCAAGCAGGTCATGCGAGCACTACTCGAGAAGAAGCGATCCGTCACTTTGTGCTCAGTACTTTGTCGCGCTTGTTATCTATGCCGATTAGTGACATTCAGACTCATGTGCCGCTATTGGAAATGGGTGTGGATTCGTTAATGATCATGAATGCTGTGCGCACTTACGAGCGGGAATTTGGATTGGAGTTTAGTGTACGCCAGTTCTATGAAACGCTTAGTACGGTTGATTTACTGGTGGCATACATCATTGAACACAGTGATTATCAATGTCAGGAAGCAAAGTCAACACCACCATCAGGACAAGGCAGCAGCAACACCGTACTTGCATTACCGGCTGAGCCAACGTCAGTGTCCGCGCCGAATGACCTGGTTGCAACTATTTGTCGCGAACAATTGCAGGCCGCCGCGTCAGTCACCAATACCAGTGCAGCAACCAGTGTTGAAGCGGTCGCCGCTCGTCAATTAGCCATGCTACAAGGTATGAGTGGCCAGGTTGGCACACAGCCAGTTAGTACGGCACTTGCAGCGACAGCTGCTCCGCAGGCTTTAACCAAACAGACTTTAGCTGAACAGTCTTTGACGCAGCAAAGTGAAGCCGCCCAGGTTTTACCTGGGTTCGCTCAAAAGCAAATAACCACGGCTGCCAGCAGCCAATCTGTACAAAAGCATCTGGCTTCACTAATTGAACGTTATTGTGCCAAAACACCTTTGTCGAAAGCCATGGTGTCTGAGCATCGCCCACATTTGGCGGACTGTCGCGCGTCGGCAGGATTCCGTATGTCCAGTAAAGAACTCCTGTATCCGGTCTTTGGACAACGCTGTGAAGGCAGTCGGATCTGGGATATTGATGGCAATGAATATATTGATATTACCATGGACTTTGGCGTCAACCTGTTTGGCCACAAGCCCGACTTTGTCACCGAGGCGCTGAATCAGCAGATAGAGAATGGTCTGCAACTGGGGCTGGCAAGTGCACAAGCCTGTGATGTGGCTGAACTTATCAGTGAGTTAACCGCACTGGAGCGCGTTACCTTTTGCAACTCCGGCACTGAGGCGGTGATGACTGCGGTGCGTCTGGCACGCAACAAAACCCGGCGTAACAAAATCGTGCAGTTTGAAGGGGCTTATCATGGCCACTATGACGGCACGCTGGCGCAAAATGCCCCGGGCGGGGAGTCGGTTGAACCTATGTGCAGCGGCGTCAGAGCGGGCGCGATTAGTGATAATCTGGTGCTTGAATACGGTGCAGAGTCCGCGCTGGATGCCATCCGAGCGCAGGGTAGCGATATTGCAGCTGTGCTGGTTGAGCCGGTGCAAAGTCGTCATCCGGGGCACCAGCCTTGGGCATTTTTGCACTCACTCAGAGCACTGACTGCCGAGCTGGGGATCGCGCTTATCTTTGATGAGATGATCACTGGGTTCAGAGCGCATCCAGGTGGTGTGCAGGCGATGCTGGGGATCCAGGCGGATATGGCCACCTATGGCAAGATCGTCGGTGGCGGTTTGCCTGTAGGGGTTGTTGCAGGCAGCCACGAATATATGGATGGCATTGATGGGGGCGTCTGGCAGTATGGTGATACTTCTTATCCGCAAGCGGATACCACCTTTTTTGCCGGCACTTTCTGTAAACACCCATTGGTGATGGCCAGCGCTAAAGCCGTACTAAGTGAAATTAAAGCGCAAGGCGCGCAGCTACAAGAAGCGATTACCGATAAAACTCAATATCTTGCACAAACACTGAATACGTTTTTTGCGCAGCAGCAAATTCCAATGCAGATAGAGCATTTTGCCTCTTTGTTCCGCTTCCGCTTTAGTCAGAATCTGGACGTGTTCTTTTATGAAATGCTCAATCGTGGCGTGTTTATCTGGGAAGGGCGCAATTGTTTTCTGTCGGCCGCACATACAGAAGTAGATGTTAAGGCCATTATTCAGACCGTCAAAGACAGTGTACTGGCGCTAAAAGCGGCCGGTTATTTTGGCGAACCGGACCCGACAGATGCACAGCCTGAGCGTTTCCCGTTAACGGGGGCACAGCAGCAACTACTGGCGCTGGCGCTCAAATCTGAGCAGGGCGCTCAAGCGTATCACTTACAGGTGGTATTACGTCTCAACGGGCCTTTAGACAAAACCCGTCTCACGCAGGCGATTGCTCAGCTGCTTACTGATTATCCATTGCTGAGTTACACCGTGGATCCGCTCACTTTGTCGCATGTGCAGCTTACACGACAGGCTCTGGCTTTAACTGAGCATGAGTGCAGTGACAAATCGCAATCGCTTCAGACCTGGCTTACGGAATTGCGTTATCGGCCCTTTGAGTTTGGTGTCCAGCCTCTGTGCCGCTTTGATTTATTGCCATGCGGTACTCATGAGTATGTACTTAGCATTAGCGCGCACCACGTGTTGTACGATGGGCTCAGCCTGCAACAGTTGATGAGTCGCATTGCGGACAATTATAGCCAAGCGGATAGTCAAGCAACTCCACCTGCTATGGTGCACTTTAGTGCCTATGTTGAGGGCGTGAAACATTATCTGAATAGTGAAGTATATCAGCAGGATAAAGCTTATTGGCTCGGTAAACTGACCCCGTGCGAAGCGCTGACTCTGCCAATGCGTTCCGGGGCAGGCAGTCAGGAAAGCTTTGCCGTTGAAAAGCGGGTGTTTACACTGGATGCGTTACCTCAAATTAAGGTGCTGAGTCAGTCTCAGGGATGTGGTCAGTTTGCCACCTTGCTGGCTGTCTATGCCTTATGGTTACACAAGCTGACGGGACAAAAACACATCGCAGTTGGCATTCCGGTCTCTGATCGGGGCTTACTCAGCGACAGCTACGACCCGGATGACCTGGATGAGCATTTACCTGGTTATTGCACCAATATCTTACCCATCGTCGCTGAATTCACTGGCCCGCTGACTGTGGGTGAGTTAATCAAGCAGGTGCAATCCAGCCTGCTTGAGGCCTTTGAGCATCAGCACCTGCCATACAGCGAACTAACGCATGAACCAGTATGTCTGCCACAGACACTCTTTAACCTGGATAAAGTGCAACACTTGCCTGAATTTTCTGGACTGAAGGTGTCGACTTGCACAACAGATACCCGCTTTGGCCAGTATGAATTAAGCTGCAACCTGTTGTGTGTGGATGGTCAGTGGACGCTGGAGTTGGAGTATCTGAGCGCACGCTACGACAGCGCTATGATGAACAGTTATGCGCAGTCGCTGATCACTCTGTTTGCGAGTCTTGAACCTGAGCAGACGTGCAGCCATGCAAGTTTGCTGGACAACGAGACTCGGGCACAGTTGCTAGCGCCGGTTTCTGACAGCCCAGCTTTGCCGTTGCTGCTGGATGCATTAACAGAGCAAGTGGTGCAGTCTTCGCAAGAGAGCGCGTTGATTTGCTCAGGGCACTCGCTCAACTATGAGCAATTGCAAGCGCGCGCCAATCAGCTTGCAAATTACCTGATGGCGCAGGGCGTGGGCCGTGACTCTCTGGTAGCGATTGCATTGCCACGACGGACTGAGCTATTGGTTGCTTTACTGGCCGTGTTGAAAACCGGTGCCGCGTTTTTACCACTTGATTTGAGCTTTCCGCAGGCCAGATTGCAGGACATGCTAAACGACAGCCAGGCTGCTTTCTTGTTGTGTGATGAGCTGAGTGAAGCGGCGGTCGCCATTGCTAATACTCATATTGAGGTTGTCGACCTGGATGCCCGGCAAACTGAGATTGCTTCATATCCGAGCACATTTGAAGTCCAGGCAATTTCTCCCGAGCAACGTGCTTATGTGATTTACACATCAGGCTCCACTGGTAAGCCCAAAGGAGTGGAGATCAGTCATGGGGCGCTGGCAAATCTGTTACACACTATGGTGAAAGAACCCGGTCTGTGCCGCACAGATTGCCTGTTAAGTGTGACCACCATTGCCTTCGATATCGCATTGTTGGAGTTGTTCGGACCCCTGATGGTTGGCGCAACGGTACTGCTGGCCAGCGACCAGGCCTGTAGTGACCCAAATGCGCTGCTTGAGCTCATTGGTCAACATCCGGTGACTGTCATGCAGGCTACGCCAACTTTATGGCAATTACTGCTCTCGGCCCGTCCTGAATGTGTTACCGGATTAACCGTTTGGAGCGGCGGAGAGCCCCTGACTGAGATACTTGCTGCGCAACTGCTTTCGCAGGCAAAGGCGCTGTGGAATATGTACGGACCCACCGAAACCACCATTTGGTCTGCAACCACTCAGATCTTTGACCCTGACGATATCACCATCGGCAAGCCTGTCGCCAATACTCGCCTGATTGTGTTGAGTGAAGATGCGACATCGAGTGCTGACATGCAGCCTGATGGCGTATGGGGGGAGCTATGGATAGGCGGGGCTGGCCTGGCCAATGGCTATTTGGCACGATCTGAACTAACCGACGCCCGTTTTGTGACCTATGAGTTTGATGGTGAACACAGTGAACGACTTTATCGGACCGGCGACAGAGCCCGCAGACTGGCTGATGGTCGATTTGAACTCGACGGTCGCCTCGATCATCAAGTCAAATTACACGGTCACCGGATTGAATTAGGCGAGATAGAGGCTCAGTTGCGTAAGGTGCTGAGTGATGTGGATGTGCGCGTATTTATTAAAACCACAGCGCAAAATCAGAGGGCGTTGTGCGCCTATGCCATTGAACAGGGCGAGCTGGCACAGCACTGGAATATCAGTGCGCTACGCAGCGCGTTGGCTAATCACTTACCTGCTTATATGTTGCCGGAGTATTTGTGCTGGCTCTCGCAGTGGCCAACCACGGCCAATGGCAAGCTGGATCGTAACGCGCTGACGGTACCCGACACCAACTATGCGACACAAACCACCTTATGCGCGCCGAACAACCCGGTAGAAACTCAAATCCTGGCCTTCTATCTTGAGTTGTTAAACACCGAGCAGCTAGGTACCCGGCACAACTTCTTTGAATGTGGTGGCAATTCGGTGCTGGCCATGCAGCTGATCTCCCGGTTAAACCAGCACTTTGCTATCAGAGCGACAGTGGGAGACATCTTTGATAACCCCAGTGTCATGCAATTGGCAGTGCGTGTGGATGAGCTGGTGAGTGCAGGGCCAGTGACAGACTCACAAGGCGTTGAACGCCTCAGTAATATTGTCAGTGGTCGCGATATCAGTGTGGCATTAGATGATCAATCCATGACGGAGATGGACTTGTAAGTATGGAAAATTCAGCGATTGAAGCGTTATTGGCCGAACTGGATGGTCAGGGTATTTATGTTTATCTGCAAGAGGGTCGCCTGAAACTGCGTACCCACCTTGCAACTGTGCCAGCTGCACAGCTCAATAAAATTAAAGCGCACAAGCCGGCGCTGATAGAGTATATGCAGGCGCACCATCAGAAGCAGGGAATGCTATCCGCCTCCCAGCAGGGGATCTGGCTTATCGACCAGTATCATGGAGGCGATATTGCCTACACTATGTCTGGACTACTCAGGCTATCACAGCCTGTCGGTAAAGCGCAGCTTGAAGCCGCCCTGAATACCTTGCTGGCCCGTCACGATATTTTGCGCAGCCAATTTTTCGCTACAGAACAAGGTGGATGTCAGCGCGTAAATACCGAGTTGTCACTGACCTTAACCCAATTGTATGTGTCTGAGCCTGTGAGCCAGGGGCAGATTGAAACCGAGTTACAACCTTTATTGCAGCAAGGGTTTGATCTACAAAAAGCGTTACCGATACGCGCCGCTTTGATTAGCACAGCGAATGAAAATCAGGGACGTTGGGTCTATTTGATGCTGCATCATCTGGTGGCTGATGGTTGGTCGGTTCAGTTGCTGGTGAATGAATTGCTGGATATATTGCAATCAAAGGAGGTGCCACAGACGGCACCGTTACAATATCTGGATTATGTACATTGGGAAAAACGCTTTTCACAGTCTGATGACTACCTGCAACAGCATGCCTATTGGCAACAACAGCTTGCGGACTTTTCGTCTTTTTCAATGCCCACCAGCTTTGCCAGCCAGGCTGAGCCCTCGTTTCGTGGTGCCAGTCATCAATTTACACTGAGTGAGGCGCTTTGCCAGCGTTTCGAACACAGCTGTCAGCAGCTGGGCGTCACGCCATTTTCTGCGCTACTGAGCGTTTTTTATGTGTTGCTTCATCGCTACAGCCAGCAACAGGACATCACGGTTGGGGTCCCAGTGCTGGGTCGAGAGCAGAGTGAGTTTGAGTCCATGATCGGCTGTTTTATTCATACCCTGCCACTGCGTCAGCAGCTGGATGGGGGGATGTTGTTTAACGAGCTGGCTCGTAGTACTCAGTTAAAGATGACACAGGCGCTGGAAAATCAAAGTGTTTCTCAGGACACACTTGCCAGGCTGGCGGATACTTCTCAGTTGTTTAGTGTGCTGTTTAACTATGATGCGTTGCCAGTAACACCATTGCGTTCCGGCGAATTGGAAGCGCAGCTATTCACGCTGAATAACCACACTGCCAAATTTGATCTGACCTTAAATTTGATGACGCACGATAACGGCATGGCTGCTGAACTTGAATATAATATTGCCTTGTTTTCGCCTGGGTTGGTTGCTCAGATTGCCCGTGATTTCGAGGCTTTACTGCGCACGTTAAGTGACGACCTGGCTCAGTCACTTTCCGGGGTAAAGTTGCCTTCTGTTGAAGCCGCGCAACAACACCTGGACAAGGCAAGTGACATGACATCAGCGCCTTTGGTGTTGCCTCAGATCCTGGCCCACGCACAGTCGACACCAAGACACATGGCAATTGTGGATGCTGATAATCCATCTCAGTCAGTGAGTTACGCTGAACTCGGTGGACAAAGCGCCAGTCTGGCTGGTGCGCTCAATGACGTTGCACAGGGTGAAGAAGTGGTAGCCGTGCTGGTCAATCGCCAGGTTCACAGCCTGGTTGCGCTGATAGGCGTGATGCGCGCCGGGGCCGCTTATTTGCCCATAGAGCAGGATACCCCTGTACTGCGGATCATAGAAATTATGGCGCAGGCAGGCTGTCGTACATTATTGGTGTGTGATGCTGAAATGATGACAGAGCAGGTGCAAGCCGCACTGAATGAGCGCGACATTGTGGCGTGGGATTTTCATCAGCTGTTAGAACAAAACCGCACTCTATCAGAAGAGTCAGAAGTAGCGCTGAGGCGCGATGCACAAGACCTGGCTTATGTGATCTTCACCTCCGGGTCGACGGGTAAACCAAAAGGTGTGGCGATGAGCCATGGTGCCCTGGCCAGTTACTGTGAGTCGATTACGCATCGTATAGAGTTTTCGTTGCATACGCGTGCCGGGATTGTCACTGGACTTGCGACCGATCTTTGCCTGACGGGTATCTACCCGGTGCTTGCGCAGGGGGGCTCAGTTGTTATGCCAGGGAGCCGCACACTACCAGAACCTCAGTATCTGGTAGAGATGCTCACGATACAGCAGGTCAATATGCTAAAAATAACGCCGTCATTTGCTCGTGAGCTAATACCTCAAATTGCAGCTATGGGTGAGAACCAGCCAGCGATAGAGCAGTGGATACTCGGCGGTGAAGCACTGGATGTGGTCTTAGTGAGCGAGTTACAGGAGCATTATCCGACAGCCCATATCGTTAATCACTACGGCCCCAGCGAAACCTGTATCGGAGTGACAACGCATACCGTTACTGCTCAAAGACATGCCAACAGTGAACATTACCCCATTGGTAAGCCGCTGGCACATACCCGGGTGCTGGTACTGGATGAACAGGCTCAGCCGGTGCCATTGGGTATGCCGGGAGAGCTTTATATTGGTGGTTCGTCCCTGGCCGATGGGTATCTGCGTGCGCCACAGCTGACAGATCGTTACTTTGTTCACTGTGAAATGCAAAATGGAAAATTAGCGCGCTTTTATCGTTCCGGTGACAGAGTTCGGTTAACTCATCGGGGTGAGCTGGAATATCTGGGCCGTCTGGACAATCAACCCAAGATCCGTGGCTACCGCATTGATATTAGTGAAATTGAAGCAAAACTGACAGCACTGCCTCAGGTAAAAAGTGCGGTTGTTATCGCCCGTAAACAGGCCAATATTGATACGCTTGTGGCCTACTACGTTGCTGCCGGTGAGGAGGAGGTGGTTACCTCTGATGTTTTACGAGATGCACTCAGTGCGCTTTTACCTCAGGCCATGATCCCCAGCCATTTCAAAGCACTGGAAAAACTGCCAGTGCTTAGTAATGGTAAAGTTGACCGTAAACAGTTAGCAACTTTATCGCTCAACGAAACACGTAATTATACGCCACCTAAAACAGAGCTACAGCAACAGCTGGCCACCTTATTCAGTGACCTGACAGGTGTGTCTCAGGTCTCGGCAGACGATGACTTTTTCGCAATCGGTGGTCATTCTTTACTGGCCATGCGACTTGCCAATCATATTCGCGCCAGATTTGAACGAGTGTTGTCTCTGCAAGCCATTTTTGCTAACCCCACGGTGGAGAAACTGGAACGTTGCCTGCTTGGACAGGACATTCATGTAGGCCATAACTTAGTGACGGTCGACCAATCTGGCGCGCATCCTCTGTCTTTTGCACAGCAGCGGATCTGGTTTGTTGATCAGATGCAGGGCCACAGCAAGCAATATAATTTGCAGGGCGCTTTCACGATTAAAGGTGCGTTGAATATCACGGCCTTGTCTCAGGCATTTGAACAGGTGGTTCAGCAGCACGCCATTCTAAGATTTAATTATGACCAAAACGAGCAGGGCGAAGCGGTCCAGTCTTTCAATGACACCCTGAACTTTGTGTTACAGCAACGGGATTTAAGTGGCTTTGATGATGAACGGCAGGCAGACACCCTGCGTCAGCTGTTGGCTGAGGATTACCATACCGGATTCGACCTGAAGCAGGAGCTGCTATTACGAGGTCAGCTGCTGCAACTCGATGCACAACTGTATGTGCTTATCGTGACTATGCATCATATTGTCTCAGATGGTTGGTCAATCGGGGTGTTGTGTCGCGCACTGGAAACCGCTTATCGCCAGGCCTGTGAGGGCACTCAAACAGGGTTGCCAAAGCTCTCGCACAGTTATATTGACTATGTACACTGGCAACGGAGCCTGGCCACTCAGCCTCAGTGGCAAACGAGTTTGACGTACTGGCAAAATCAGCTGGCCGACTTGCCCCGGGTCCATGAATTACCTCAGGATAACGCCCGGGAAAACCGAGTGATTAGTGGGGGGTCTTTACATTGTTACGAGCTGCCAGCTGACTTAACCCAGGTACTGCGCCGTTTTGTTGCGACAAGCGGACAAACCTTGTTTGGTGTACTGGAGAGTGCCTTTGCGTTATGGATGAGCCGGCTGTCGGGTCAATCTGACGTGGCGTTGGGTACGCCAGTTGCCGGGCGCGAGTTCAGTGAACTTGAGCCTGTTATTGGCAACTTTATCAATACTCTGGTGCTGCGTCATCATATTGAGTCGGATATGACGTTCAGTGATGTGTTGACGACAAGCAATGAGACACTGCAAAGTGCGTTGACTCATCAGCATATTCCATTCGATACACTGGTTGAAGCGCTCAACAACGAGCGGAGTTTGGGTATTCACCCGTTAATTCAGGTGGTCTTTCGGGTCAACAACCAGATCAACGAAGCACTGCAACTGGAAGGCCTGGATGTCACCGTGAATGACACCGGCGTACGAAGCGCTAAATTGGATCTGGAAGTGTCAGTGATTGATTGTGGCGACACTTTGCAGATTGAATGGCTCTACGATAGTGCCTTGTGGCACGAGCACAGCATTGAGTCTTTCGCCCGTCAGTACACCCAGTTGCTGAGTGCCTGCCTGGAAGCACCGCAACGCCGCGTGAGCGAGCTGAGCTTGATAGACCCAGATCAGCTGGCACAGATACTTTCCTATAGTGCCCCCCAGAATGAACAAGATAGCAGTGATATTGGTTGGCATCATCACTTCAGCGCGATTGCTGAGATCCAGCCTCACAGCATTGCACTGCGATGTAATGGTGAATCATACAGTTATCTGGAAGTGGAGCAGCGTGCCAATCAGCTGGCGCACTGCCTGCTTGAAATGGGGTTTGATGAGCAAAGCCGGATTGCCTTATTACTCCCGTCCGGTCCTGCCATGGTTATTGCGGTACTGGCTATTCTTAAAACACGTCACGTCTATGTGCCCTTGCATTACGATACACCAGAAAAATCATTGTCTTATATCGTAGAAGATGCAGATATTGTGATGATTTTGGCACTCAGCGAAGATACTGAAAAACTCATTGATAGTGGCACTGATTTTTTGTTTCTGGACGATTTATTTGACGTTGAGTCAAATTTTGCGGGTTACCCAGTGTCTGCTCCTGGCCTGGAGGAGTTAGGGGAATCGCAGACCTCAGATGCCCAGCGCTTGTGTTACATCATTTATACGTCGGGCTCAACCGGGCGGCCAAAAGGCGTGATGATCAGCCATGGCAATCTGAATGTTTACTTATCTCATGCCATGGATACGTATCTGGACGCCGACGCGACCTTACCACTTGCGGTGGTAAGTACACCTTTGGCATTTGATGCCACGATCACCGCACTGGTTCCCCCCTTGCTGTGTGGCGGTGAGGTTGAAATCGTGACTCAGGGCCCTCATCAGCTTGCGGCCATTACTGAACTTCTGTTCAATGCCATCCGACCGCGTTTATTCAAACTGACGCCGGCGCATTTGCGGGCAGTACAGGCGCTGATGGATGAGCTGGGTAGCAATAGCGCACCCCATACCATAGTGATTGGGGGTGAGGCACTCGATAGTGATTTACTGATTGCGCTGCGCGCTAAGCTGCCGGCTTGCACCTGGGTTAATGAATATGGTCCGACTGAGGCAACCGTGGGCTGTAGCGTCTTTTCGCTCACTCCGGATCTGAATCCGCAGGCGGCACTGCGTTATCCGGATGTGCCGATCGGTCTGCCCAATCCGGGCGTTGCTATGTTGGTGGTCGATCAGTGCGATCAACCAGTGCCTGCTAATACTCCTGGAGAGTTATTGATTGGAGGGGCAGTGGTCAGCCCGGGTTACGTCAATCTGGATGAGCTGAATCAAACTAAATTTGTCACTTTGAGTGTGGGTGAACGGCCACCAATGCGCTTCTATCGAAGTGGGGATTTGGTACAGTGGCAGAGTGATGAGCAGGGGAGACTGAGTTATCTAAGATACTGTGGTCGTACCGACGAGCAAATCAAATTGCGTGGCTACCGCATCGATTTGAATGCGATTTGTCATTATCTTCGCGAATTGGATGGTGTTCGCGACTGTGCGGTGACAGTTGATGAAGGGCAGCAGTTGTTGCAGGCCCACCTTCTTTACCTTAACGGTAACGTACCGCCGGACAGCCATTTGCGTAATCATCTGGCGCAGTATCTGCCGCCGTATATGATCCCTGGGCAGTTTAATCGTGTTGAGGCTATCCCGCTTACTGCCAATGGCAAGGTAGATAGCAAAGCACTCAAAGCCCTGGCCCAGCAGGGGGAAGGCAGAACCAGCAAAAGTATAGACCTGACAGCGCTGACAGCCATGCAGTCTTATTTATATCAGCTCTATCGTGACACTTTGCTGACTGAGCATATCGACCTGCACGACAGCTTTTTTGACCTCGGCGGTCATTCCTTATTGGCCATCAAGCTGATCAGTCAAATTCGTCAACAGAAAAACCTTGAGGTGACGCTACCTCAGCTGTTTAAAACACCAACCATTGCGTCATTGGCGCAGGCACTGGAGCACTGTGAGCCTATCTCAGCTGTGCATGCTATTCAGCCTGTATCACGGGAACAGGCATTACCTTTATCGTTTGCCCAGCAGAGGCTGTGGCTGATTGAGCAGCTCCAGGAGTCGAGCACCCAGTACCACATGCCAGCCGGGTTTAAATTCAGCGGCACACTCGATAAGGCTGCTTTCAGTGAAGCGCTGAAGGCGCTAATCGCACGTCATGAGGTGCTGAGGTCGCGGATAGTGAAAGTGGAGGGGGCGGCTGAACCTGTGCAGCAGGTGAGCGAGCAATTCGAGTTGCCGTTAACTCAGCTAGATTTGACGAAAATGAGCGAACGTGCCCGGCAACAGCGTTGGCAGCAGGGAGCGCATGACAACGCGACTGCGCGATTCGACCTGAGCCAGGATCTGCTGTTGCGGGTATTGTTGGTCGAGTTTGCCAAAGACGATTATCGGGTGCACTTCAATATGCATCATATTGCCAGCGACGGCTGGTCGATGGCCATTCTGGTGCGGGAGTTTATCGCATTCTATCGTCATTTTGCCAAAGAATCCGGCTACCAGTTGCCTGCTGAGCTGACTCAGCCATTGGCTGTGCAATATGGCGACTTTGCACACTGGCAGCGCAACATTTGGGCGAAAGAGGCTAATCAGGCAGATTTACAACACTGGCAGACAGCCTTAGAAGGCCATCCTCCGCTACACCAATTGCCACTTGATTATCCGCGTCCTGCCATGGCTCAGCTGAATGGTTCGCGACACACACAACGTCTGAGTGCCGCGCTCACCCGAGCCATTCATGAACACTGTAAAGCACAAGGCGTGACCTTGTTCATGTGGCTGCATACGGTATTTTCATTGCTGGTACAGCGTTACAGCCAGACAAACGATGTGGTGATTGGCTCACCGGTTGCGGGTCGTGAACACAATGAAGTGGCTAATTTGATAGGCTTTTTCGTCAACACGCTGGTAATTCGCACGCGCACCCAGTCTGGGCAAAGCTTTAATCAGTTACTGGAGCAGCAAAAACAGGTGATCCTGGATGCGTTTAAGCATCAGGCGCTGCCCTTTGAGCAGTTGGTGGAAGCGCTTAAGCCCGAGCGCAACTTGGGGCATCAGCCCATTTTCCAGATTTTGTTTGCATTGCAAAACAACGAAACCACAGATTTGGTGCTGCCTCAGTTGCATATTGAAGTAGAAACGCCGAGTGAGCCCATGATGAAGTTTGACCTGGAGGTCAATGCAATTGAAAAGGGTGATGGCATTGAGCTGGAATGGAATTTTAGCTCAGCGCTGTTTAAGAGCGCGACAGTCGCAGCACTGGCTGAATCTTTCGAGGTATTGATCAGTACCATTCTTAAATCGCCTGAGCACAAGGTGGAGCGCTTAGCTTTGTTGACTCAGTCGCGTCAGCAGCAACTGGTGAGCATCAAAGGCGCAGACACGGCCATATCAACACAGTGTATTCACAGTCAGGTCACCGCCCGGGTACAGAGTGCCGCAAATCAACTGGCCGTGCGTGATGCGGATGCATGCATGCTCAGCTATCTGGCGTTAGAGCAAAAGGCCAATACGCTGGCCAGTTACTTGCTGGAGCAGGGCGTTAAGCCGGGAGCACGCATTGCCTTGTGCCTCGGCGCTGAGTGTGACCAGCTGGTTGCTATGCTGGCGGCCTTTAAAGTGCGTGCCGCCTATGTGCCGATTGATCCGACACTGCCCGCGTCGCGCTGTCAGTTTATTGTGCGTGACAGTGGTGCAAGCTGGTTGATTACCAACAACAAACTCCTGTCACAGTTAGAGCCCGTGATTGATGCCGTGCAGCAGCCGCCATTGTCCGTGCTGGTTATGGATAGCCCACAGAGCTGGCAACCGAGGCAGCTGCATGCGCGTTTTGCCAGCAGTGAATCTTCAGATCTGGCCTATGTGATTTATACCTCAGGCACCACAGGCCAGCCTAAAGGCGTCGCGATATCACATGGCAGTCTGGCGCTCTACCTTGACCATGCTTGCCATGCGTATTTGGATGAGCAGCCCAGCTTTAGCGTTGTCAGCACTCCCTTGGCGTTTGATGCCACAGTAACCGCTATCTGGCCTGCGTTATTGCAGGGGGTATGCATAGATATGTTGGCTGATGACGAGCGAATGTTAAAAGAGCTGGCTAACCGCCTGTGCGGCACGGTTGCCGGGGTCTTTAAAGTGACGCCAGCACATTTACAAGGGGTTGTTGCAATACTGAAACAATGTGGCCTGTCGGATGAGCGCTCCTTTGACGCTGCACATAAGGTGGTCGTGGGCGGTGAGGCATTACCTGTTGCGCTGTTAGCCGAACTGAGTGAACGATTACCTAATGTCTGCTGGATTAATGAGTACGGTCCAACCGAAGCCACGGTGGGCACCAGTACTTATCAGTGTGACAAACAGGAGGTTGACCGGCTTTCAGCACAATCGATGATCCAGGTTCCTATCGGTCAGCCAATCGCTAATACGCATTTGCTGGTGCTGGATGAACAGATGCAGCCGGTCCCGGCCGGGGTCATGGGGGAGCTGTATATTGGGGGGAATAACCTCGCTCTGGGCTATCTGAATCGTCGTGACCTGAGCGATGAAAAGTTTGTCTGGCTGCCTGTTGGCGTGCAGCAAAGTGAGCAGCGCTTCTATCGCAGTGGCGATTTGGTGCGTTGGTCTGTCAATGATGATGGTACGCCGGGTGCACTGCAGTTTTGTCATCGCCTTGATGCACAACTGAAGCTCAGAGGCTATCGCATTGAGCCTCAGGAAATTGCTCAGCAATTGCAGCAAGACCCGCGAATTGAACAGGCTGTGGTGGTGCTGAATGAAGCCGCTGATAACCTGGAGGCCTACCTGGTCGCTAAGCCAGATGAGGGCCTGGCACGTCCTGAACCGGCAGAGTTGGTGAATGCCGGGGTTGCCACCGAACTGTCGGCACGACTGAGTGAATCGCTGCCCGCTTATATGGTGCCTTACCGCTATGTACTGACTGATACAATTCCTCTGACTGCCAACGGCAAGGTAGACGCGCGGGCGCTTCATGCGCTGGGGGCACAATGTGACTCTGTGGATAAACTCATTGCACCGCGCACTGATGTGGAGGCTGTCCTGGCGGATATTTTGGCGTCAGTGTTGAAACGCACTTCAATCAGTGTTGAAGACAACTTCTTTAGCCTGGGCGGTCATTCATTGCTGGCGACGCAATGCATCGGACTGATTGAAGAACGACTGGGTGTCGGTATGTCAGTCAGAACGCTGTTTGAGCGGCCGACCGTGGCTGCACTGGCCCAGTGGGTTGAAATTCAACAGGCCATGGCACATCAGGCTCAGGATGATAACGAAAACGACACTTCAGAAGAGATGTTTTTGTAATGACGGAACAGTTGATAATAATTGAGCAGTTAATCGCAGATGCATTGCGTGCAGGCATCACCTTGTATGAAAAAAACGGTGCACTGGCATTCAAGCAACAAGGTGCATTCCCGGATGAGCTCAAACAGCGCATAGTGGCGAATAAAGCTGAGATCATTGCCTATTTTCAACAGCAGCAGGGTGAGGCGCGGGTATCGGGTGCGTATTCGACGATAGCAAAAGTCGATAGCTCACTGCCTTTGCCTGCCAGTTATGCTCAGCAGGGGCTGTGGTTCATCGAGCAGTTACAGGGCAGCAGTCAGTACTATATGCCCGCTGAATTTGTCCTTACCGGCCACCTGGACATCAATGCGCTGCAGGCGAGCATCCACGCCCTTATCATCCGTCATGACGCTTTACGCAGTCATTTTATCGCCGACAGTCAAGGTGATCAGGGCGTTGTTGTGCACGTGACAGAGGCATTTGAAACGCCATTTGAGTGGCGCGATGCCAGCGCCTGGCCTGAGACCGAACGGGCGCAGACAATCCGCACCCAACTGACAGAGTTTCTGGCTCGGCCATTTGATTTAACGCACGATGTACTGTTACGAGCCTTAGTGATATCTGATCAGCAAACTCACTATCTGGCGTTCAATATGCACCATATCGTGTCCGACGGCGCGTCGATGCAGGTGTTGGTCACAGAGTTAGAAGCGCTTTACCGTGCAGCGTTAAACGAGGATAAAGCCCCTCAATTGGCACCTATGAAGATACAGTATGGTGATTACGCAAGCTGGCAGCAAAATACTCTGAAACCCGAGTATCTGGCGAACAAGCTCTCGTTCTGGCAGCAAGCGCTGTCAGACCTGGATCCGATCCAATCTCTGCCCGGAGACTTTGTTCGCCCGGCGGTACAATCACACTGTGGCCGGGTTTATCGTCAGGCCCTGAGCCCTTCCTTGGTTGTTGGCATCCAGGCCCAGTGTGCCAGCCAATCGGTTACGCCATTTATGTGGTTGCTCAGCAGTTTTATGCTGTTTGTTGGCCGGTTAACGCAAAATGAGCAGGTAGTTGTTGGTACGCCTGTGCTGGGGCGCGACCACCCTGAGTTAGCGCCCTTGATTGGCCTGTTTGTGAATACGCTGGTGATCCCAGCCAAAGTCACCGAGTCAATGCGCTTTGACGACTGGTTACAGCAACAAAAAGAGCAAATCCTGGCAGTATTTGAGCACCGGGAAGTGCCGTTCGATAAAGTCGTTGAGGCGTTACAGTGTGAGCGTGACATGAGCCACCATCCGCTGGTACAGATTTTGTTTACGCTGGAACAAAATACATCGGCACATACTCTGAATCTGCCTGGTTTAAGTGTGGTAGAGCAAACAGCCAGCAGTGACAAAATCGACATAAAATGTGACCTGGAGCTCAGTGCCATTCTGGACAATGAGACCCATTCACTTACGCTCAACTGGAAGTACGACAGCGATCTGTATCGCAGCGACACCATAGCGCACTGGGCTGAGAGTTTCGCGGTTATGCTGGAGCAGCTGGTTGACGCGCCGCAAACGCAGGTTGGGCATGTTGCGTTACTCAGCGAGCAGCAAACTGAGACTATTTTGGCACATGCACAATACACAGACACCCATTGGGATACCAGCCAGACGCTGGTGAGCCTGTTCGAAGCACAAGTTGAGCGCTTTGGTCTGCGGATCGCCGTGGTCGATGAGCTGGAACGTTTGAGTTATCAGGCGCTGAACAACCGGGCAAACCGGCTTGCCAGAGTGCTGGTGAAATGTGGTATCACACCCCAAGCCATGTTGCCCGTTAGTGTCACTCGCTCTGTGAATATGGTGGTGACTTTACTGGCGATATTAAAAGCCGGGGCAGCGTATGTACCCATTGACCCGGATTACCCCAGAGACCGGATTGAATACATCATCGGTGATGTTGGCAGTCGCTGGTTGATTTGCGACAACTATACTCAGGCACGCTTTGACACCTGCGCTGAGCAGCTCATCAACATTGACGATGAAGCCCTTTACGATGGCGTTGCGATTAGCGATAACTTAGCACTGGATATTGAGCCACATCACCTGGCTTATATGATTTATACCTCAGGTACCACCGGCCGTCCTAAAGGCGTGCAGATAGAACACCGTCATGTAGTGCGCCTATTACACGTAGAACCTGCTTTATTTGACTTCGATGAGCATGATGTGTGGACTTTGTTCCATTCATTTTGCTTCGATTTTTCGGTTTGGGAAATGTATGGCGCATTACTGTTTGGCGCAAAACTGGTGGTGGTCAGCAAGGCCGTGAGCCAGGATACCCAGGCCTTCGCTCAGTGTTTACTGAACGAGAAGGTGACAATACTCAATCAGACACCCGGTGCGTTTTATGTCCTGCAATCAGCTATGTGCGCACTACCCGAAGCGGATCAGGCGCGCTGTCAGGTGCGCTATGTGATTTTCGGGGGAGAAGCTTTGCAGCCGGGCAAGCTCAGGCCCTGGGCTAACCGATTCGACACCTGCCAGTTGATAAACATGTACGGGATCACCGAAACCACAGTGCATGTGACCTTTAAGCGACTCACGCAAGCGGATTTAGCGCTGGGAGTGAGTAATATCGGCCATGCTATTCCAACCACATCGTGTTATGTCCTGGACAAACATCAACAGCTGTTGCCAATGGGGGCGGTGGGCGAGTTATATGTCGGTGGTGAGGGGGTGTGCCGGGGTTACTGGCAAAGAGAAATGCTCAATACTGAGCGCTTTATCGCCGATCCGTTCGCCGCATCAAGTGACAAAAAACTGTATAAAACCGGCGACCTGGTGCGTTTTCTGCCAGATGGCGAGCTGACATACATTAGTCGGGCCGACGATCAGGTCAAAGTGCGTGGTTATCGTATTGAGCTCGGAGAGATTGAAAATCAGCTGCGCCAGCATCCACAACTACAAGCTGTCAGCGTATTACTCAACCGCAATGACCAGCAAGGTGCGCGGATCAGCGCGTTTGTGGTTCCGTGTCCCGGTGTTGAGCTGGCAGAGCCGCTGACTCAGCTGCAAGCGTATCTACGTAGCTCACTGCCCGACTTTATGTTGCCCACCAATGTGGTGGTTGTCGACACTTTACCCCTGACCAGCAATGGCAAAATAGACAAAAAGGTGCTGCTGGCACTGGACGTATTACAGCAAGAAGCGGTGTATCGTGCACCAACTACGGATACTGAACATGCGATCGCAACGTGCTTTTCGAGTTTACTGGGGGTGGAGCTGGTCGGCCTGGATGATCATTTCTTTCGTCTTGGCGGACACTCTTTGCTGGCCACGCAACTGGTAAGTCAGCTCAGGGAGCATCATAGTCTGCCTGTCACATTAAAAGATGTGTTTCAGAACCCGGGTGTTGCCGAGCTGGCAAAAGTGGTCACTCAAGCCGGTGATCAAAGTGCTTCGGCGTTTGATATTCCACGTACACAGACCACGCAACCTTTGCCCTTGTCTTTTGCGCAGTCGCGACTGTGGACAGTCGAACACATGACGTCTGACTCAGCGCAGTATCACATGCCCGCGGCTTTCACTCTCCAGGGCCCATTAAACCTGGTTGCATTTAAGCAGGCCTGGCAGGCTATAATTGAACGCCATCAGGTGCTGCGCAGTAAAATACTGCTCGATGACGCGGGCAGACCACAGCAGGTGCTTAATCCCGACTTTGAACAGCCTTTGCACTACATAGATGCACGCGCTCTGGCACCAGAGGCGCAACAGCGATGCTGGCTTAGCGCACAGCGCGACGATGCCATGCAAACCTTTGATCTGAGTCAGGACCTGATGGTGCGACTGACCCTGATGTCATGCAGTGATAACTTGCATCAGTTGCGCGTTAATTTGCATCATATCGCAGCAGATGCGCACTCTTTGGAGATTTTAACTTCGGAGTTGGCGGCATTCTATCAACACTATGTCACGGGGCAGCCACTACCTGAGCTGCTGTCGCAACCTTTGCCATTGCAATACGCCGAGTATGCACAATGGCAGCACGAGACCCTGCAAGGTGAAGCTTTGCAGGCACACAAAGACTTTTGGCTAGCGTACCTGGCAGATGCACCACCGCTTCATCAGTTGCCACTGGATCGGGCCAGAACCAATGCACCGGATACGCATGGTGCAGTACACATTGCACACCTTGACCTGTCGCAGCTCGAATCTATTGAAGCCCAGTGCCACCACAACGATATCACCTTGTTTACCTGGTTGCAGACTGCGTTTGCATTATTTGTTGGCAAATACAGTCGTTGCGACGATGTGGTGATTGGTACGCCTTTTTCGGGAAGGGAACATAGCCAGTTGCAGCCTTTGGTAGGGTTTTTCATCAATACCTTGCCAATTCGTACGCACTTTACGCCACACATGACTTTTGGTGAGCTGCTGAACCAGCAAAAAGCACTGATGATAGACATTCAGGCCCATCAGGCAATGCCCTTCGAGCAGATCCTCGATGCGCTTAATGTGTCACGCGACCTCAGTCATCAGGGCGTGTTTCAGCTGAGCTTTTCACTTAATCCCCGGCTGGACACACAGCTGCAACTGGCTGATATAGTAGTGTGCCCGGAGCAAGCGGTGTCTGTGTCAGCTAAGTTCGATATCGAACTGAGTGCGGTACAAACTGAGGACGGACTGCGTCTTAGCTGGTGTTACAACACAGGTTTGTTTGATGCCGCCAGTATTGCCCGCATGAGCGAGGCGTTTAACGTGATGCTCAATGCACTGGCTAATAACACCGAGCTTCGTATCGCCGATATTCCTTTGACACTTCAGCGATACCAGGCAATTAACGGGCAGTCGCACAGTGTATCCGAACACACCACGCTGGTTGAGCAGCTCGCTCGGTTTGCCAGTCAGACACCCGATAAAGTCGCAATTCAGGACCCCGCAGCGGATAGCATGCTCACCTATAGTGAGCTTGATACTCGGGCCAGCGCTTTGGCTAAATATCTGGTCGGCCAGGGCTTGAAGCCACAGCAAAGGGTACTGATCAGTTGCGATGCCGGTATCGATTTAGTGGTGGCCATGCTGGCGACCCTCAAAGCCGGTGGAGCCTATGTGCCTGTGTCGCCGGATTACCCCGAAGCACGCATCAGACACATTGTCAGCGACAGTGGTAGTCGTTGGTTGTTGACGCAAAAGTGCTT
The DNA here is from genome assembly GCF_015356275.1 of Pseudoalteromonas sp. PPB1. Taxonomy (NCBI): domain Bacteria; kingdom Pseudomonadati; phylum Pseudomonadota; class Gammaproteobacteria; order Alteromonadales; family Pseudoalteromonadaceae; genus Pseudoalteromonas; species Pseudoalteromonas sp. PPB1. The sequence continues at coordinate 93,231 of NZ_JACEQV010000016.1, forward strand.
TGTCAGTCGGTTTGCGGCATATCAGGACTGCCAGCAGGTATGGCTCGATAGTCCTGACCTGAACGCGCAGTGTGCCATCTATGCACAAATGACGTTACCAGCAATCGATGCTGGTCAGCTTGCTTATGTGATTTATACCTCGGGTACCACAGGACAGCCCAAGGGCGTCATGATCCCACACCGTGGGCTAACAAACTTGTGTCACTGGCATCAGCGCGCCTTTGCACTGGACCAGCACAGTGTCGGCAGCCAGACCGCCAACATCGCGTTTGATGCGGCTACCTGGGAAATATGGCCCTATCTGAACGCCTGTGCACAGCTGGTGTTTGTTAGCAGCGCGCATCTGAATGATCCGCAATTATTGTCAACATTGTTGACCGAAGAGGGAGTAAGCCATTGCTTTTTGGCAACGCCCATTGCAGAAGTCATGCTGGCAGACTCAGCCTTTACACCGGCAAAGTTAAAATATTTGTTGGTTGGAGGGGACAGGCTGAATCCGGTCCGAGGTCAGTATGAATTTAAACTAGTTAATAACTATGGACCCACAGAGGCTTCTGTAGTGGCAACCTCGGGTCAAGTTGCGTGGCATAGCGAGCAGCAGCCGGACATTGGTCTGCCGGTGGACAATTGTGCGATTTTCATAATTGATGAGCATGATCGCAGTGTGCCCGACGGCATGGTCGGAGAGCTTTATATTGCAGGCGCAGGTCTGGCTCTGGGCTATTTGAATAAGCCCGAATTGAGCGATGAAAAGTTCACTGAACTGACACTGGATAACGGTGAACGTGTGCGCGTTTATCGCAGTGGCGACCTGGTTCGGCGGCTTAATAATGGCCGCATTGCGTACATAGGGCGTAATGATGCGCAAGTTAAATTACGTGGTTATCGCATTGAACTGGCTGAAATTGAGCATCAATTGCGTGAGCAGGCTGGTGTTGCGGACTGCGTAGTATTGATAACGCAAACGCACCCAGGTCACAAACAGTTGACGGCATTTGTGGTGCCTGAGGCTGCGCAATCTGGGCACGACTCGGGTGAAGTTTGGCGTGCTGCACTTCGTGCTCATTTGCCAGATTACATGGTGCCAAATGCATTTATCGTTTTGCAGGCGTTGCCATTGACTGCTCATGGCAAGCTTGATCATCGTGCATTGGCGCAGCTGGCTGCGCAGTCTGACGTTGAAAAAGTCGCACCGGTTGAGACGAGCGGCGCAGCAAACGCTGAACACAATCCGATTTTAACGCTGATGCGGTCACTGCTGAATACAACGGACCTGCAAGCCCAGGATGACTTTTTCGCCAGTGGCGGTGATTCCATTTTGGCCATTCAGCTTGCCAGCCGGGCCAGAGCTGCTGATATTGCCATCTCTGTGGCTGATATTTTTACACACAGTACAGCGGACGCTTTGGCTGCAAACTTTATCACTAACACTGCGCAATCCAGCATTGTCGAGTGTGAATGTGAGCAGCAGCATTTTGTCGGCAAATTGACCCCACATCCAATCCAGCACTGGTTTTTCGAGCAGGCTTTTGCGGTGCCCGAGCACTGGAACCAGGCGGTCATGTTGAGCATAGATAAGTCCGTTTCTTATGCACATTTGTGCGATGCAGTCCAGGGGCTGATACAGTGTCATGATGCGCTCAGACTGTCTGTCAGAGAGGGTGAACAATTACACATCATGGAGCAGCTAGACAGCACTGCTGTGTGTCATGCTCACGACCTTAGCGCCAAAGGCACGTGCTGGCGGGATGCATTGGCGGAGATCTGTGCGCTGGCACAGTCGGGGTTTACCTTTGACGGTTCACCTTTGTTGCACGTATGCCATATCGTGACACCAGACACGGAACAAGCTGATCGGCTACTGGTGATTGCTCATCATTTACTCATTGATGGCGTGTCCTGGCGTATTTTGCTGGCCGATCTTGAGCAGGCCTGCGCTCAGGTTCAAAGCGGACAGGTTGTGCAGTTACTGCCAGCCAGTGCTTCGCTGGATGCCATTGCGTTTTATCTTCAGGACCGCGCTCAGGAAACCCAATATCTTGCCAGATGGCAGGATGCGGCGGCGGTCTCCCGGTGCCAACGCCCGCTGGGCGCAAGTTTTACGGGCAGTCAGCTGACCACGGCCATTATCAATAAAATACAGTTCAGCCAGTCTCAAACACAGCAGCTGCTGAATGAGGCAAACCGGCCGTACAGAAGTAATATCCAAACCTTATTGCTCAGTGCGTGGCAGTGGCTTGCGATACGTCACTATCAGTGTACAGATCAGGTGGTGATGCTCGAAAGCCATGGTCGTGCACAGCTGCAAGGTGCGCTGGATGCCAGTCGTACCATTGGCTGGTTAACCGCTTTATTCCCGCTGCGTTTAACGTGTGGCAGTGTTGTATCGGGGTCGGCACTGACCGAGGTTATCTGCGCTGTTAAAGAACAACTTGCCTGGACCACCCGCCATGGCAGCGAGTTTGGCGCTTTGCGCCATGCCCACCCGGAGCCTCAGATCAGGGATTCATTGAATATAACTACCCGTGAACAGGTCTTTTTCAACTATCTGGGGCAGCTTGATACGGTCTTGCAGCACAGTGGCTTGCTTGGTGACGCCGCTGAGCCTACAGGCTTGCTTCGTAGCGAGCTTGATAACGTGTTCGGGGCATTACAAATTACCGCGGCGGTGACGGGCGGCTGTTTGTCAGTGACGCTGGAGTGCGCATCTGATTATTATTCTGAACAAGATGCCAGGCAGCTGAGCACGCGTTTTGAGCAGGCCATTGAAGAAGTACTTGCGCATTGTGTCACGCAGATAGAGCACTATTTCACACCCAGTGACTTTCCTCTGCTGCCGCAGCTCGACAAACTACAACTGGATCAATTGCTGGACAAAGCAGGGCAAGGTGTTGCCGATATCTATCCAATGACGCCTCTGCAGCAAGGCATGTGGTTTCATGCACAAGGTGCTGACAACAGCGCCTATCTTGAACAGTCAGTGATGTTACTGGAAGGGGTTTTAGATACAGAGGCTTTTGCCTATGCCTGGGCGCAGCTGGCAGCCAATCATTCAATTTTACGCACGGCATTTTTTGTCACCCCACATCTGCCTGTTCAGGTGGTATTTGAGCAGTGCACTGTGCCTTTGCAAATTGATGAGCCACAATCTTACGACGATACAGTTGAAACTTGTCTGACGCAGGTGGCTGCACAGGAATATCAGCACCCCATTGATTTACAAGGTGCGCCTTGTATGCGCCTGAGGCTGGTGCCGTTTGGCGAGTATTGTCACGGGTTTGTCTGGACATATCATCATATGATCATGGATGGCTGGTCCTTGCCCGTGTTGTTCGCTGAGCTGGTTGAGTACTATCATGCGAGAGTGCAAACCCGGATGGTGAAATCTGTCATGGATCCGTTCCGCGACTATGTTGAATATCTTGAAAAGCGGGATATTCAGGCAGAGCAAGCGTTCTGGCAACAGCAACTTGCAAAGGTCGATACGCCAACGCTGGTGACAGAGCACCTAGCCATCAGCGATGGAAAAAATCACAGCGTCAGTGAGCTGACAGAAACATTGAGTACTGACTTTACCGCCCAGCTCAGTGCATTTGCGAAGCAACGTGGGCTGACGCTCAACCAAGTGGTTCAGGGGGCGTGGGCCTATTGGTTGCGTACCTGTTGTCAGAGTGATTACGTGTTGTTCGGTCAGACTGTGTCCGGGCGTCCCGAATCCTTGCCTCGAGTCGCAGAGCGGGTTGGCTTGTACATCAATACTCAGCCGGTGTTGATTCATACCCCAGGGCACTTGTCGGTCAATGACTATCTTGCGCAGATCAAAGAGTTGCAGGGAGCACTGGCGCAACATGCACATACGCCACTGTCACAGATCCAGCAATGGAGTCAAATTGACAACAGCAGTGATTTGTTTGACGCCCTTTATGTGTTTGAAAATTACCCCAGCGATCCGCTGGCTGAAAACACCGCGCCGTTTAAAGTCACAATATGCTCGGAACGGGACCAGACGCATTATCCAATAACGCTTGCAGTTGGTGTTGCAAAACAGCTTTCACTAACGCTGTGCTACCGTGACGCGATGTTAACCGCGCAGCAGGCGCGCCGGAGCCTGAGCTTGATAGCGGATTTACTGACTGCCTTCATGGAGGCACCGGATAGTACGCTGGCTCAGTTGCCGTTGGTGAGGCCAGACCAAACTACCCAGCTACCTTATTTCGAGCTGCCCGGTGCGAGCAAACAGGCTGCTCATCATCAGACGTTGCAGCAGGCGTTTGGTCAGGTTACGGCCAGCAACAAGCAAAACACCGCTATTCGCTTTTATCAGGCGGGGACGAAGCTCCCCGTTCAGACACTGACCTACGGCGATCTGGATGAGGCAGCCGGTCGACTGGCAAATTACCTGATGTCTCGGTATTCACTGCCCGTCGATCAGGCTGTGATTGCGATATGTCTGGAGCAGGGCCCACAATTGGTCATTGCGATTCTGGCCGCACTCAAGCTTGGCGCATCCTATTTACCGATCGCACCAACACTACCTGAGCAAAGGCGTCAGTACATGCTCTCTAATGCAGGAGCCGCGTTGTTGATCAGCACAGATCAAGACTGGCTTGGAGATATGCCTGCTTGCCCGCTAATTGATTTGGCAGCCTGTGAGGCTGATATTTCAGCTGAGTCAGGCGACTGTGTGCAGCACATGTGCAATAGCACCGCTCCTTGTTATGTGATTTACACCTCAGGCACTACGGGTGAGCCAAAAGGTGTGCAAGTTGCTCATCGCAGTGTGCTCAATTATGTGGCGTGCTTGCAAAGCAATTACGCTATTACACCGGCCGACAACTACCTGCAATTTGCCAGTTGCAGTTTTGATGTTTTTGCAGAAGAAGTGTTTTGTACTTTACTCAGTGGCGCAACCCTGGTGATGGCCGAACAGAACCTGTTGCTTGATAGTCAGGCGCTGGCCGAACTGGCGCGTAATGCCGAGCTGAGCCTGATGAGTTTGCCAACGGCTTACTGGCAGCAGCTAGCGGCCAATCCAGTCGATTTTGGTTCATGCATGCGGATCATTACAGTCGGCGGTGAGCAAATGCAAAGTGCGGCACTGCGCGCCTGGCAGGGCCATTATGGCTCGGCCATTCGAGTTATCAACGCTTATGGGCCGACTGAAACCACCATTTCTGCCACGCTTCAGGATGTGACGCGTTATCAGGGGGAATTCGTGCCAATAGGCCAGCCACTGCTTGGCCTTGAGGTACATGTGCTGGACAGCGAGTTCAGAGCCTTGCCTGATTACGTCGCGGGAGAGCTGTATGTCAGTGGTGAGGCACTGGCACTTGGCTATTTGGGTGATAAAGAGAAAACAGACAAAGCCTTTGTGCTCAACCCCCACACTCAAACGCGCTGTTATAAAACCGGTGATAAGGTGCGAGTGATTGACGGAGCGTTGCACTTTTTAGGACGTCTGGATGAGCAGGTAAAAATTCGCGGCTATCGCATTGAACTGAGCGAAATAGAAAGGACTTTGTTGGCACAGGAAGCGGTGTCTGCCAGTGTTGTAATTGTGAAACGAGACCAGCACAACGGCGATCAGCTGGTAGCCTTCGTTGAGTCTGCGCTTGAGCCTGATGTTTCGGGGCTTAAAGCGGCACTGGCTGAGCATTTGCCCACTTATATGGTGCCACAATGGATAATCGTCCGCGCACAGCTACCCCATAACCACAACGGCAAGCTCGACAGAAAAGCACTTGCCAGTGAGGCTGACACACTAATGTTGGCCGAGCCTGAACAGTATGTTGCCCCAACCACGCCCCTGGAGCGTCACTTATGTGACTATCTTGGCGAACTGTTGCAGTGTTCGCAGGTGGGGCTCAGTGATGACTTTTTTGCACTGGGTGGCCATTCGTTATTGCTCATGCGATTGCATACTGAACTGTGTGATGTACTCAAAGCCCAGGTACCCATAGCCTTGCTGCTGCAACATACCCGTATTGATGCGCTCGCGCAGGCTTTAAGCGATTTTCAGCAAGCCAGTCAGCAACATCCTGCGGAACTTCAAAGTTTGTTATGCCTGCAAACTGGTAGTCCAGGCGTTACACCTGTGGTGTTGATAGCCGGTGCAGGTGGTCTGCTGATGGCCTTTCAGGCATTAGTACAGGGGTTAGATAAACAGATCCCTGTCTATGGCCTGCAGCCAGATCTGATTGCACATAACCCGGATGTCGTTGGGTCGGTTGATGCAACGGCGCAGCATTACTTGTCTGCACTCGGGAAGGTGCAGATCGGTTCTGTGCATCTTATTGGTCATTCGTTTGGCAGCTTTATCGCACTGGCAATGGCGCAGCAGCTGGACAAGAACTCCCTGCCTGAAGGACAGGGGCAGAGTGTCGCGGTGTCGTCAATAACCATACTGGATACACCAAAACCAACGCATAGCTCAGTGTCGATTTCGGCCGCAGAGGCAGATCAGTTGATGCTGGAGAATCTCAATGAATTCTTTGGACTGAGCTTGAAAGCGGAACAGCTTCGCGTACTCAGAGCTGAGACTCTTACACAGCAAACCATAAGCTTGGTGAATGTCATGGCTCAGTCAGGCTACCACTTTACAGCTGAACAGTTATCACGCCTTCAGGCCGTGTTTCGTGGTCAGTTACTGGCAGAAGTGCACCTAGGGTCAGAGCTAAGTTGTCCGCTAACCGTGATCAAAGCCAGTCAAACCCGGGAGTTTGAAGGCCGAAGGCTCTCAACTGATATGGGCTGGCAAACCTTGTATGCCAATGTGAATGCCCATGAAGTTGAGGGCACTCACTTGTCGATTTTGCAGTATCAGCAAGTCGATAGGGTTATAGAAATAATAGAGAGTTACTACAGTTTGTAGTCTATTGTTTAGCAAAGTGTTTTTAAATTGTTTTAATTTGATGTTGGTTGTGCGTAAAAAACAAACAATAAATGTCAAAATTGCGATGTAAATTTTATTTGATACCTAACGAGAAGGATGGGAATAAAATGGATCAGTTACTATCAACAGACATGGATCTCAGTTCCGCCGAAACAGATCAACGGATCCATGATCTCTCAGGACAAAAGCAAAGTGGTCTTGCCTGGGTCAAGGCGAATGTGAAGGAAATTAATGCCTGGGTTGACCGCGATGGGTTTGCGTTACTTCGCGGTCTCAACATCGTCAGCACCAACCAGTTCAGCACAATATTGGAAACGATTTTTGGCGAGCAGTTGAGCCAGTATATCTATCGTTCTTCCCCTCGCACTGCACTGCGCAACAACATTTACACCACCACTGAATATCACGCCGATCAGGTGATCCTGCAACACAACGAAAATGCTTATTCAAATTGCTGGCCAATGAGAATGGGCTTTTTCTGTGTCGTACCGGCCAAAACTGGAGGGGATACGCCACTTGCTGACAGTCGTGAAGTTTATAAACAGCTACCTGAAGCGTTAAGAAATCGCTTTGAAGAGCGCGGCATTATGTATGTGCGCAACTACGGCGATATAGATTTACCCTGGCAAGAGGTGTTCCAGACACAAAGTCGTGACGATGTAGAAGCGTACTGTTGGAAGAATGACATTCAGTGCGAATGGTTTGACGATGGCAGGTTGCAGACTCGCCAGTTCAGGCCTGCGGTGATGACGCATCCGCAGACCGGTGAAAAGGTTTGGTTTAATCAGGCACACCTGTTTCATTGCTCTGCCGTTGACACCGAAATGCCCGACAGCATAGGTACTGACTATTTACCGCGTAACGCTTATTACGGTGATGGCAGTGAGATTGCGAAACAAGATATTGATGTTATCAACCAAGTCTATCGCGATCTGACGTTTTCCTTCCCCTGGCAGCGCAACGATATTTTGCTGCTGGACAACATGCTGTATACCCACGGCCGTCAGGCCTATACAGGTACTCGTAAAGTACTGGTGGGAATGGCAAAAGCTGCGCGTTAAGACGCGCATAATGGGGTTTGTTAGTGGTGCTGCGGTTGACAAACAGAGTAGTCAAATTTGAGGAATCCAAACAATGAAATGGTTAAACCCTTCAAGGCTGAATATCATGGTGATGTGCCTGATCAGCCTCGCCCTGGCATCGTGTCTGCAAAATAAAAGTACTGCGAAAGATACTACGATCACCGCATCGCAAATTGAAATGATAGATACGTCTGTCAGGCAATATTGTGATGCCATGGTGTTTTTCGGGACTATTTATATCACTTCCGTAGACAAAGTGGTTTATGAATACCACTGCGGTCCGCAAAACATGCAGTACAACGTGGATAACACGGTTAAATCTAAGTACCGGATTGGCTCAAATACCAAAGCGTTCGCAGCTGCGATCCTGATGCGGATGCTCGAAGGAAAGGACCTCAGAGTGGAAACCGTCGGCGATCATCTGCCCTGGTATCCTAAAAACCAGTGTGCGGACGTCACTTTGCACAACCTGTTGGCCATGTCGTCGGGGATCCCGAACTACAGTGACAACGAAGAAGTCTATAACGACTGGGGCTGGCGTCCTTATTTGTACGACGAAACCCTTAATCTGAACGGCCCTGAAGGGTTTGGCAATCGTTTTTGTACCTGTGAAGAGCAGGGGGGACAGCCGTCTTTCAGCCAGGGTAGCAAGTACGAATACAGTAACTGTAACTATTACCTGGTTGGCAACATCATTGAGCAGCTTGCAGCGGGTACTCAGGGTGACATCGACCGCAGTTTCTGGTTCAGCAATATCCTCAAAGAGCAGATCCTCGATCCGCTGGACATGAGCGAAAGTGGTTCATTTAGTGCCATTGGTATCTACCCAGATATGACGACAGGATACATCTACAAAGATAACCAGTATCTGCCACTGGCCAATGGGCGTCCGCCAGCGACTGGGGGCCCTGCGCCGTATGAAGATATTCTGGTGAACCCTTACAGCAATCCGCTCGTGCTTTACTCAGCCGGTGATATGTATTCAACCGTGGAAGATATGCACAAATGGGATCAGGGCTTGTACACCAACAAAATACTTAATGAAGCCCAGAAACTGGCTGCATTTGCACCTTATTCCAACACCGGTAGCTCCTCATCGTGTGAATACTATGGTTATGGCTGGTTTGTGACCTATATCGACCCAAATCAGTACGGCAAAGTGGCCGATTGTCCGGATGACCCAAGTGAAACAAATCTCAGAAAATACGAAAAATTCTTACAGTATTCAGGCAGCTATCCGTACTCGTGGGTGACCAGTTTTAACCGTCTGTTGGAGCGCGACCAGAACGTAATGGTGTTCAGTAATTACGTTAAAACGGGCACCGAGTCGGATTGTATTGCGCAGGAAATTCGCAACATTATCTTTTATAGCGATAAACACCGTACCGAAGCCTGTCAGACGGTATTGGATGAAGCGTAAAAGTGAATGTGACCGCTCAGGTGTGACGACTTGGATTCTACTAAGACACCTGCATCTGATGCGGGATTTGTGAGTAGGCTATGCGTATGGGAAGCAATGAGATCAGAACGATGATGTCATGGCGAAGAAAAGATAAAAGCAGTGGTTAACGGCGGTTTTGTATCGTATCCATTGCATTTTAAACGAATTTACTTGCTGTGTTTTAGGACATGGAAAGTGAAAAAGGGCAAGTTAGGGTCTAGGCTTTACCTGACTTGGTGGGTTTAACAACTGTTTATGCCAACTGAATTTTTAATGACGTTGGTACAATTCCAATCATAGAGGAAAAAACATGACAGCGACAAAAACAGCGAAGGATGACAAGGCCACAACGGCTGCTGGCGCTGCTCCACAGCAGGAATCAGCAAATGTTGAGGTTGAGAATCGCGAAGCCGTAGCGCGCATTATTGTCGACAAGTACACCAAATGGTCTTTCGGTACGGGTCTGATCCCAGTACCGGCAATCGACTTGGTGGCCTTGACTGGGGTACAAATCAAGATGATCAGTGAGATTGCTCAAGTATATGGTCAGTCTTACAGCGACAATAAGATCCGCGGTACGGTAAGTGCGGTGATTGGCGGCTCATTCCCACAGTCTTTGGGCGGTGCAGGACTTAGCAGTTTCTTAAAGTCGGTACCAATCATTGGCACGCTTAGCGCACTCGCATTTATGCCAGTGGTATCCGCTGCATCTACAAATGCAGTAGGTTCTACGTTTATCCGACACTTCGAAAACGGCGGCACTTTGCTAGATCTTAATCTGGCAAGCATTAAGGGAGACATCTCTGAAATTGCAGCTAAGTATCGAAAAGATAAAGGCAACAGCACTCAAGACAACCAAGCTACAGCGTAAGTTGAGAGGCTAAAACACAAATAAACCAACGGCGTGTCTGTTGGTTTATTTGCTCATCGGTTAATTGGAACTGCTAGTCAGTTCAGAGGAGCAAATCATGTTAGTTACTTTGTATCTGGTGTTATGTGTACTTTCTGGTTACTGGGGACGCAATACCTTTGCGGGTCCAGTTGGGTTTTTCTTTATTGGCCTGGTATTTACGCCACTGGTGAGTTTACTGGTGCTATTACTTGCCAAAACACGTCTGGCAGAGCCAAGAGAAGCGGAGGAATAACAGTAAGCACAGCATTGCCCGAATTCATCACTTTGATTGTGACCAAAAAACAGGCAAGCTAAAAACAGAGGATGTAGATCCTCAAGATAAGATAACAAGGATTGCAGTTCTGACTGCGTCGTAGCGCTCAGTATTATGACCAGTGGCGGACTTTCAGGCCACTGGTAACACAATGAAAAGACAATAAAAATGGTATTATACGATTTAATAAGTCGAAACATTAAAATTAAAAAAAGGACCTTTGTATTACTCGGTTGTATCTCTGGCCTTGCCAATGCACTGGTGCTTGCTCTTATCAACAACGTGGCAGAAAACATTTCTGATATCCACAAGGAAAACCATGTATTTTACTACCTGGTGCTCTTTACCCTGACGGTGTTGATCTACGGATTAACCCAGCAGAGGTTAATGACTAAAGCCGCTAAAATGGTTGAAAAGTCCATTGATCATATGCGGGTTGAGTTATTCGAATCGGTTCGGCATACCGAACTATCGACGCTTGAAAAAATTGGCAAGGAGCGGATTTTCAATACGCTCAGTAAAGAGCTGCAAACCATTTCTCAGTCTGCTCAGCTCTTTGTGATCATTGGTCAGTCTATCAGTCTGGTGTTTTTCACCTCATTGTATATTGCTTATCACTCGGTGATGGCGTTTGTGGTTTTGAGTGTACTGATCATGTTGGGCGGCAGTATCCACCGCTTACGGGCCAATGAAATTCAGCGTAATATGGCGCAGGCATTTCAGAGCGAAAACCAGCTTATCCAGCGCTTGTCGGACTTGCTCGACGGTTTTAAAGAAGTAAAACTGAGCGCACCGAGAGCAGACGACCTGGAACACGAGTTTTCTCTATCTTCTGGCAAGGCGCGGCGCGCACAAACAGTGACCAAAACGTTGTTTGCGACCGACTTTGTCCTTTCTCAGATAACCTTTTTCGCTGCAACCGGTGCAATGGTGTTTTTCGTGCCAGTGTTATCAGACGTTTATCCGGAAGTGGTCATCAAGGTGACGACGGCCTCGTTGTTTTTAATCGGCCCGATCACCAGTATTGTTGGTGGTATTCCAGTGTTCACCACAGCGACGGAAGCGGCGCAAAATGTACTGACGCTCGAGGCAGACCTTAAACGGGAGCAAGCTGAAAATACGATACGGCGCAATACCCAGGTACAATCCATTGATAGCTTTGAGGAGTTAAGGCTTGAGGGCGCGTATTATCAGCATAATCGTAAGCCTGGCGACAGGCCTTTCTTTGTCGGGCCGGTCGACTTAACGGTTAAAAGAGGGCAAATTACCTTTATTACGGGTGGTAACGGCAGCGGTAAAACCACGTTTATTCGTATGTTAACCGGTTTATATGAGCTTCAGGCCGGACAAATCTTCCTGGACGGGCGGGCGGTTCACGATGCCGATCGAGAGAGCTTCCGCAGTATTTTTACCTCAGTCTTTGCGGATTTCCATTTGTTTAAACAGCTCTATGGGATCAAGACAACGTCTCAGGAAGATATCGATGAATGGCTGACCTTTTTAGAAATGAACGCAAAGGTCAGTGTGATTGATGGAGCGTTCAGCACCATAGATCTTTCTTCCGGGCAAAGAAAACGCCTGGCACTACTCAGCACCATACTGGAAAATAGGCCGATTTATATTTTTGATGAATGGGCCGCCGATCAGGACCCAATATTCAGACGAAAATTCTATGAACAGGTATTGCCCAGACTCAAGGCCCGTGGCAACACGGTGATCGCAATTACACATGACGACGCCTATTTCCATCTGGCGGACGTGCATTTGAAGATGGTAGAAGGACAACTAATGGAACATCATGAAGTAGAAACAGATGGAGTACCGTCATGAATATTATCCTGCCTCCTGATCTGGCACTCATAGGGCTGGCGGGTGCCTGCCTGTTGATCCTTATTGCCAACCTGGTAATGCGGGCACTCAGGCGTTACAAGCCGGCCTGGCGTAAACGCATATTATCCTGGCGCTTCAGAGCCGGTTTAACCATATTGATCTGTTTGTTTCTAATCGTGGCATTGGTGCCGTTTATTTTTATCCGGGTTGACTCTGGTGAGGTCGCTGTTTTGTGGAAGCGCTTTGGTGGAGGTACGTATCTGGAACAGCATTTTAGTGAAGGTACTGTGCTGGTTATGCCCTGGGACAAGTTGGTAATTTACAACGGACGTTTTCAGACGGCACATGAGAGCATAGATGCAATCACCAGCGAGGGCCTCAGAATAACACTCAATGTCACGGTCAGGTATCGTCCTGTCATTGAACATGTGCCTTATCTACATCAACTGGTGGGGCCCAAGTACCTGGAAGAAATGGTGTTGCCGGAGGTGGCCTCTGCGGTACGCATGATAGTGTCAAGATATCGTGCTGAGCAGGTTTACAGTCATCAACGGATAAAAGTGCAAAAAGAGCTGCTTGAAGAAGTGCTGCATGAATTACACCTTCAGGAAGAGACGATTTTAGAGCAAACTGGCCACATGAAAGATGGTCATACCTTAGTTAATTTAGACGATATGCTGATTAAACGGGTAGATGTGCCGGATAAAGTACATGAGGCAATTATTTCTAAGGTAAACCAGAGCTATCTGAATGAGGAATACGCAATGCGTCTTGAAGTAGCAAAGAAAGAAGCACAGCGTAAGAAAACGGAAGCTCAGGGTATTGCTGATTTTCAGGAAACCGTGGCTGGCGGTATTTCTGAAACTTACCTGAGGTGGCGCGGTATTGAAGCCACCATCGAGCTGGCAAAATCAAACAATGCTAAAGTGGTTGTGATTGGTAGCGGCAAAGACGGGCTGCCATTGATCCTGAACACAGAAAGCAGCTTGAATGGATCTGTACCAAACCTGGTTCAGGACTCGGCCAATTTGGTTAAAGCGGAGGAAGCGACAAAGCCTGTGCCTGACTACGTAAATAGTGTGATTAAACCAGGTGAGCCTATGAGTACACATCATATGAGCTCAGCAAAATCTGGGGAACCATTGCATAAGTGATAAGGCCTGAATCGTCTTTGCGTCGTCAATGGAGCCCGAGTTGAGCACGGGATGACGCAAAGCGAGGTCGGGCCGTGACAGGCTTGGGCGCATTTACATACTGTGAGCCTAATATGTTTGGCCAATCTGGTCTTTGAAGCGATATTGCATGTTAAATGCGCTTTCACTCGACATGAGATCAACTAAGTCGCCTTTCAATCACCTTGGGTGTAAAAGATGTCGCCTAAGCTATTCACCCCACCGTCATCCCGGTCTCCGAGCCGGGAACTACCTACAAATCGCTCGATATGCCAGATACCCATAGAGATTTCGTTGCCTATCGCTCTCGTAAAGGGGCTTTACATTTTTCCCAGGCTCGAGCAGGTGTGTAGAGCTGTGAGTAAAGGGTTATAGAAAACGGCAAATATACGTTTGTTCTGAATGGGGGACAGAAATGGTCAGATAATGTGAGAGGTTCATTTGGCTTACTGTACAGGGCACTCAGAGTGCCCTTTTTTACCTGCTTATCGAGGGATACAGGTATTCACTGGGAAATAAGAAAAATATGGGCAACCTTTCTGTACTCGGGTTGGCGGAATCGCACTTGCCCCGCCGGCGATCATTGGCGTTTGATCTGAATCCAGTGCATTTTTATTGCCCAGGTTTTTTAGGTTCTTTTTGCTTAGGTGTAACTTCATGGGGATTTCCTTCTTCTGTTTATAAATTGTTCGGTAATATTCTTCGCACAAAGTTTACTGTGTGTAAATTGAAAGAATCTAATGTGTTAAATTTGCGTTCTGGTATGAAGTGTCAATCCATACGTTGGGTTTCAACGTAGCAAGCAGTAATTCTCTGTTCTTTGTATGATTTTTATTCTGTAGCCTTTGCGTAGAGTGAGTTTAGTACAGAGGTTTTTTGTTACATCCATATTTTGTTCTCATTTCTTGGTTAATCTTTCGGGACGGTCTGAGGGAGCATTGTCTACTTATGAATTGAGCTGTTACCAAAAGCAATCACTTGTGTGAAGTTGCTTGGTTTGGTTGGGAATATTTCGTATTTTTATGCGCCAGAAAGTAACGGTTCGATAATTTATTTGGTCTTATTCCAAAGGGTAAATAGATTCAATAAGTATAGTCGCTGGCCAGGGTAGCCTGAAAAGGTGGTCAGTATAAAAGACTGTAATTGAGAGTACTTGTATTGAGGCACACAGGATGTGCCTTTTTTACCCCAGTGCACCTGCACTAATATCAGCCGCCATATCTTTTTAGACAAAACATAATGGACTATTCGCGTTTTACCTTTAAAGAACGCCACTATGTTTCGAATTTTAATGTCTGTACTCCCTTTTTGGGGAGTTATCATCGCCGGTTTTCAGGCGTATAATTTCTATGCACTTAAACAGTCAGCCGGATAACAAGACAAGGCTCAATAGGCGTTCTCATCTTGCTGTAATTAGGCACAGCTGGCACTAGCGCACAGGCAATACCACAATAAAAATTAGGGGCTTTGGCATAGCCATTATATCGCCGTGTTTAGGAAAGGCCTGACATGCAAGCAGACGATAGAAAAATAATGTCTCAAGACATAGAGCAAAAATAACCATAGCATGCGCGAAATCTGTCCTCAGCAAGTAATACCATAAGTGATCAAGTTTGAGGCGAAAAAATAGGGTCGATAACACTGCTCCCGCATCCTGCTATCGCTGAGGCACCTACACCCAAATAGACGAGGCAAATATTTACGAGCTTATACCTTAGGTAACGGTTCTAAATGGGAAATTTTTAACGCTGTTAGCGTCTTATTTGCTCCTTCAAATAGGCCAGGTATTAAGTGAAATTGGTATAACACCTGAGCCCTTGGATATCATCACACACCAGTCATACGGATTAGCCGATGGCTGAAATAAGCATTTTGTTTTGATATGTAAAGCCTGCAACATATTAGGTGTACTTGTGGGGAACTCCGGGCTTTCCCGGGAGTCGAAAGCTTACAATAAGCAAAGTGTTATAACGAGTAATAATGGTGCTTTGAAAGCCAGGTTCAACCGGGGTACTGGCACTTTGTTGGTTATTGCGAACTGTGGTTTTGCCGCGGAGCAGCAAAAGTAATTAACCAGCCAGGATGTTTTCTCAGGATTGAGCATTAAGGATCCAGCTAAGTAAATTGAGCGTCAATAAGTAGGCCAACCACAGGGTACTTCCTCTTGGTTGGCCTCTTTTTTATGGAATGAGCAAGCTTTGTTTTGCTTTGAGTACTGCCTCTGTTCTGTTTGCTGCACCCAGTTGATTAAGGATCTGGCTGACCAGCTCCTTAACTCTGTCCTTAGATACCTGCATCAGTTCAGATATTTCAGGGTTAGTCATGCCCTTGGCCATATATAGCAAACACTCGCTGCTCTTTGGCGTTAATGTTGGTCGCAGAAATAAATAGTCCGGGCACTCTTTGATAATTCTGGGGATCAGAGTGAGTGTGATGTCACTTAATATTGTACTATGCTGATAATATACAGATTTTATCTCATCGTATGATTGGCTGGAAAAAAAGTTTACCAACACAATCGCACCGCTATAGTGGACTGGTATGACTATACCGCCATTGATGTTTTCCTGAGCCAGAAGATTTCCCAGAGTTTTTGGGGCAAGCGATGCATTGTGATAGTCATGAGTGCTCCAAAAGCGCGGCGCCAGTGTTTGCTGGCAGTAGTGGATAAGGTCATCAGAAAAACAATACCCATCCGTAAAGTAGGCGCGAAGGAATTGTTCGGAACATGTAGAAAGGTACCTGAACACTGGCTCGGTGCCATTCACCCCAACAATGAGAAACTGGTCCATGCCCAGAGGTTCTGAAAATCGGCTTAAAGAGGTAGTGATGGCTGTCTCCGGATACAGTGCAAACGCATCCGAATGGCTGATTTTGTTACCTGAGTAATCCATATAGACTCCTGTGTGCTTTTTTGTTTTGTCGCAGGTTCCGTTTTTTCGTTCTGCACCTTTAACATAATGAGTTTTTTGATATATCAGTTATGAGAAAAGCGACGCCTAGCACTGTAAAAGCGACACATTAAAAATATTAGCAAATAAAACAATGGGATATGTTTTTTCTGTGTTGGCGGTATGGTATGTCTTTTGGTGGTTGATTATTGTGCAAATCAAAAAGCTCATCTTTTTGGATGAGGGTTGTTGGCAAATTTTTAACAAATTTGTTGACTGTACCTGTTAAAGGTTATAGAAAGTAATTACGCATTTTACAGGAAGGACGTAAGCGCAATAATGCTAAAATGGAGCCTGGTAATTATATTATTCTTTATTATTCAGTGCCATGTCCAGGCGCGCGAGGTGTCCCAGCTCAGGCTGCATCTTCAATCCATCGACAAGCTTGATATGGTCACCATCATTAACTCCGTTTCACAAGACAGTCAGGGCTATTTGTGGATCAGTGGTACGTCTGGTGTATTGAGATTTGATGGTTATCAGTCCATATTCTACCCGCACCCGCTTGCAAGAAAAGTTGTGGAAGATGCTCAGGGACGCAGGTGGTTGCTGACAGGCCATGGTTTGTATCTGCACAATGACCAGCAGGACAGTTTTATGCCTTATATGGACACGCTGCGTCAACAGGTTCCTAAGGGCACACGTCTGTTCAAGGATAGCTTTCTTTCTGTCCGCACCATGGATAATGATGCTTTCAGACCGGCTGCTTTATATCAGGATAGCCAGGATAAGTTTTGGCTTGTGGGCGATGATGGTCAGCTAGTCCATTTTTCTGCTGATGAAGATGCCTATCAGTTATATGACCTTCACAGCTCAGGGGTTAAACACAACCTCCGCTTTAGTGTCACTTTGTATAAAGACGCCCCTTTATTTATCTCTAAACTTGGCGAAGTATTTTGGTTTGAAAGATCCTCCGGAACTTTTATTAAACTATGGCAAAACAGGGTACTTGCCGATACTCGAATCGTCACTACCGGACCTGATAACGCTTTGTATGCTGTGTCTGAACAAGGTTTTTTCAGACTCGAACAGCCTGACTCCAGCCAGCCTTCTCTAATCCATTTTAGTGATATTGATCACCATGCGATTACTTCTGTGCATTCAGGAAGACATGCGGTTTACTTGGGAACTGGCTCTGAGCTCATTGTATTAGACTCTAATGACAGAGTGAGCCGGGTTAGCAAGTACCACTCTGATGCGCAAATTCAGCAAATATTTCTGATAAGTAATGTATTTGATGATCAAGGTACAGTTTGGCTCGCAACCAGTCGCGCCATATTTGAAGTAGAACTTAAACACTCCAGTGACTCAGCCAATGAAATTTCTGCCGTAACCCAGCAGCCTAATATCGATGGCCTGCAGTTTGATGAAGACGATAATCTGTGGTTTGTAAGCCTGAACCGTGTATACGTAAAGTACAAAGGCCATGCAGAATCCGAACCTGTATATCTGGATCCAGGTCAGCCGGAACTCGATGTTCACACTGTTTATGCCGGGCGAAACGGAACACTGTGGTTTGGTGCATCGTCTGCCTTGTACCGACTCGAAAAGGGCGCGTCCTTAGCAACCAGGGTCAGTGTGCCACCCGTCAATGCGGGTAACGACTTTGAGATAAGAGATATTGAACAATCGGAAAATGGTCGTTTATGGTTGCTGACCTTTCAGGGGATCGTAGAATACGACCCCCACACTGAGCGGCGGGTGTCCTTTTTACCTGGGCATTTTAAAAACCTGAAAAAAGGCAGTAATGACGAAGTGTTGGCTTGCGGCTTTGAAATCTACATATTAGGTCAGGGCGCACCGGCTAAGGTTGAATTACAAATACCGAAAAGTAATAAAAAGCTTGCTGTTTATGACGCCGATATTGACCCTAAAGGGCGACTCTGGGCAGCAACCTCTTATGGGTTATTGCTCCACGACTTGCAAGCCAAGCGCACACAACAGCTAGATCTGAACGGTGTATATCCCAATGTAGTGTTTGCATTTATTTACCGGGATCGCGCAGAGCACATGTGGCTGGCCGATATGGCTAATTTGTACAAAGTCTCGTCAGACACGCTGCAAGTACTGTATTCAACTCCATTTAAGCGCCTGAGTATAGGGGCAAAAACATATGACAGCGCGTCTGAATCCGAGGCAGGAACCTTATATCTGGGTGGTATAAATGGGATTGCCGCATTATCAAACACACAAGCCCTGGCCCCTTATGGCGTGCATATAAGCAGAGTAAATGTTCAGGGCGAGCCGTATGCGGTGTACCAGGATGAACAGTATTCAGAAAATACAATTCTGCCAGGCAGATGGTTCAATAGTACCCAGAGGAATTTTAAGTTTGAGTTCGTTAATATCAAACGGGACCGGAACGTTGATGTGTATTATCAATATCGTTTGCTGGGCTTTGATAAGGACTGGACGGAGGCAGAACAAACGCAACGCAGCGCTACTTACACTAACTTGCCGCCGGGTATATACAATTTTGTGATTAGAAGCAGGGCGATTTCGAGTGACTGGACTGAATCGCGCTTTGAATTTGAAATCGCAACGCCCTGGTATTTAACTGGCTGGGCTTTCACACTCTATGCTTTTGGCTTTGTGATGTTGATTGGTCTTCTTCTGTTTGCCAGAACATACCAACTGAGGCGACGTAACCTGCACCTGGAAGAGCTGGTACTATCCCGCACCAAAGAAATAGATCAAAAGCGTGCACAAATTACCAGCTTGATGGAAAGTAAAAATGTGTTTTTTGGCAATGTATCCCACGAGCTGCGAACGCCGCTGGCCGTGATCATGCTGCCAATTAAAAGCATGTTGAAGCAAGAAAATAATGACGGCAATAGCAAATGGCATGCAGCCTATTCACAGGCTCTTAGGCTGGAAAAACTCATCGACAATCTGATCCGCTATGCAAAAAAAGACGATGTCTCCCCGTTTGAAAATCATCACTTTACTGCCAAAGAGGTGCTGCTAAAGCAGGCTCATGCATTTGAGTTGCTCGCCAACGAAAAACAGATCCGTTATAAGGTTACACATACCCTGGATGCACAGGAAGTGTTGCTGAACGAGGCCGACTTTGAACAGATAATTACAAACTTATTGTCTAACGCTGTGAAATATACGCCTGAAGAAGGTGAGATTTTTATAGAAGCGCACCAGCGTGGCGGATTCCTGAAACTTGTGTTTACTAACTCTGGGCCCGGTATTTGTAAATCCTTACAGGCTGATGTGTTTAAACGATATGTGCGGGGAGAGCACAGTGAAATAAGCGGGCAGGGGATTGGTTTGTCTGTGGTTCATCAGCTAATCAGTGACTGTGGAGGCGATATAGTGCTGAGCAGTGAGCCGGGACAAGGGTGTCAGTTTACCCTCATGCTCCCTCTTTACAGTGAAGCCATAGCGAACGATCCAGACTGCGGAGTACAGACAGAGACTGAGTTTCAGGTGACTGATAAAGCTGAGTCTAATGCCCATGTGTTGATTGTGGAAGACAACCCACAGCTAAGAATGATGCTTAAGGAGTCCTTGTCTGAGTGGTTTGATTGCACAGTTGCCTGTGATGGAGAACAAGGCCTGTTGCAAGCAAAATCTGAGTTACCTGATCTCATTATCAGTGATGTGATGATGCCCAAAAAGTCAGGACTGGAGATGCTGCAAGAGATCAAGCAGGATGAGACAACAAGCCATATTCCCGTGATATTACTGACAGCAAAAGAGGATGACGATAGCCGAATTTTAGGCTTTGAAGCAGAAGCAGATGATTATATAGGGAAGCCTTGTGATCTTGATGTGCTAAGGCACAGGGTTGAAAACCTGATCAAAGGGCGTAAAAAACTGGCGCGGCTATTTGCTGATCAGATCTTAGGTAGTAAGCCCCAGGTGGGTACGCTCCGTGATACAAAACGGCTCCCCTTTATTGATAAAATTCAACAAGTAATAGCGCAAAATTATCAGGATCCTAAATTCGATACTGAGAGCATGGCGAGCCATGTGTTTTTGAGTGTACGACAACTGCAACGCAAAACCCGAAACCTGACAGGGTTGTCGCCAAATGCGCTGCTCAGGCAATACCGTTTAGAGCAAGCTCGTACGCAGTTACAAGCGGGTACTTTAGTCGCTGAGGTTGCTTATCAGGTCGGGTTTTCATCCCCTGCTTATTTCAGTAGTTGCTTTAAAGCCGAGTTTAATATGTCTCCGCAGCATTACACGAAGCAGTATGAGAAAGAACCTGAGCGACGAGAGTGAACCAACGTAAAAAGGCACATTGTGTGCCTTTTTTATTTTTAATTAATTATATAGACCAACGTGCGCCTTTGTTTACCACCAATTTGGATCACATGTTGTAATATTTGAGCCTGTTGCATGTGGCTTGCTATTTGGTTGGAATGCGCCTGCTGCTCCCCCTTGCACGCGCGGTGTTAACTGTGCCTGTATTGCTTGATTACCTGACAGATTCTTCATCTTTTTTGTTTTTAGATTAAGTTTCATAATGGTCTCCGTTTTGTTATGTCACCGGGGATCACTGTTACATTTTCGGAGCCGCATGTAAATGGTTTTGTTGCAAAAATGAGTACGCCTTCCTCCCCCCATCTGGGGAGTGTTTTTACAAAGAAAGACTGCTAAAGAACAAGGCAAGTTAGGTGTAGTTTGGCTCCCTCAGACGCGCTGTGATGGACTCTTTAGTCAGCTATTACATACCGAAAATGTAATGTGGTTATATTTTGAGTGATGAACTTTTCTTTTTGGGTGTTATTTAATGATTTATTGTTAATTTTTATTTGATTATGGCCTTGTTATTACGTCTTTACTCTTGTTTAATGGCCGTGAATTTGTGCTGTTTAGGTACAAATCATAATAAAAAAGGAATAACAATGAAGACAAAAGCAACAAAAGCCCTGATAGCAGGGTTATTACTTTCACCTGTGCTTAGTGTACACGCAGCGCTTGACCCGACCAAAGGATATGCTGATCCGTTTAACTTCAACAATCATGGCAAGTGTAGTTTCAATGACTCAGGCCCGAGCTATTCAGATGACTCTGACTATAACTACGACACATATATCAAAAACAAAGTCTCGCCGTATCACCACCTGAATACCACCCTGAATGAACGTTTGCTGCGCGGCAGTTACTATAGTCTGGACAATCAGCTGTTCTATGTGGGCGGACAAAATGTGCCTAAGTATTCCGGCCCAGCATCGACAGGCTCAGCCAAAGCGGCACCGATGGCCGTTCAGAGCGGCGACTGGACTTATTACATCATCAATGGTGCTCACTCAGACTGTGCCTTGAATGCGCCTGCGCCAAATAAAGGGTATGAACGTTTGGTGTACGCAGTGGGTGCCTACAACCACAAAACGGGCATGATCAAAGAGCCTGTGATCGTGCATGTTAAAGACACCAGTGATTTTCATGATACTGCAGTCCTGAATGTTGACAGCCAGGGCTATGTTTATGTGTTTATCTCCGGGCGTAACTCAACCCGTGGCGGCCTTATTTACCGCTCATCCAATAAACATGATAATTTTTTTGCAAACTTAGGCTCATTCAAACTGGTCGATGCAAAGAACGAACGCGGCCTGACACTGGACAGAGATCATAACTGTACTGACAGCACTAAGAGTTGCTACAACCTGGGCTTTACCTATCCGCAGGCATGGTGGGTTAATAATAAGTTTGTACTGCTGAATACCCGTTATATCCAGGCACCTACTGAGATGACCAATGAGTACAAGCAAACTGCGCGTCGCCAGCTTTATATGACGGAATATCTGCCACAGTCGGGTGGCCTGACGGCTTTGACAAGTAAAAAGCTGGTTGCACTGGATGATAAACTGAGCTTTGGTCACTATTCAGTAAGTACTGAGCGCAATGGCGTATTGGCTATGGCCTTTAATGTGCATATGCCAGACAGCTGCACATTGAAAACTGGTGCACGAAGTGAATGTCTCGCGCTTGGTAAAAATGGCATAAAACAAAACCGACATGTTCCTAACGACAACCGTACTAACCTGTACTTTATGTATTCCAGAGATGGCGGTAAAACCTGGAAAAATGCCAAACACAGGACACTGATTGACACAAGTCGTGGGCAATACATTAATACCCTGAATAAGCTCAACGAAGCCTTATTGTATCAACCAGATACCAGTGTTGATATCGTGAGTGGCTACGATCCCGAAAGCACAACCATTAAAAAGCGTATTTACGTTAAAGATCTGGACATTACCACGAATGGGTATGGTGGTTACCTGACCTCTTTGAAAGTGCTGGTCACAGAGGCCGATGGTATTCACGGATTTGTACCAAAAACATCTGCTGAGTCTCGTCGTATGATCCGCGCATTGGTAATCGATCAGAATGGCAACAAAGATTATGTTGGCTGTTACAACTCAGCTGATTGCTGGGCTGATCACGCTTATTCATCTGGTACGGTGATCTCTCATGGCCAAAGCGGTTACAGCGAGCTTGCTTTCCCAATGTCCAGCGGTGACAAGCTGGCCGGTGGTAAAGTGCACCTGTATAACAGCAATCTGAAAACAGCGGGTGACGTGAAAGTGTGGAGCTATATGGGCGCACAACACTACCGTGATCCGAACGATGTAAACTATATTCGTAAGGTACACGACGCTAAATCTGTAACGGGTCAAGAGCCTGTTTACTTCTGGGCACAAAGCGCCAGTAATTCGCGTGTTGATCTGGTGCTCTCTGGTCGCTACGGTCAGCAAGTTCAGTTGACAGGCAACTTTGGTACAAGCAAGAAAATGGCCTGCCCAACGGCCTATGTGTTTAACCGCTGTACAACGGCAAATAATGTTATGTAAGTAAACATCACAACACCGACTCTGGTAAATACGCCAGAGTCGGGCACGGCCTGATCTTGTCACCTTTTCAACGAGTTCCATCTCACCCTGCCCAAATAGCTTGTAGTGTCATCCTGGCTAACGAGCCGGAAACCACCCACCGACGACACCAATAGCTTGCGCTATTCACATTGAAGAAAGCGCCAATCTCAGTGTGTAATACCCTGTAATAGCAATAAAAATCGCCATGAGTTACTTTGAAAGGTTTTTTCAAAATCAGGGTAAAACTGCCTTGAGAAAAACAAACTGGACTCATTATCCAATTTGTAACCAAAATTTGAACACTTGTATTAAAATCGCTAATAACGGCGGATAAAAAGCTACTCAATCAGACAAAAGTGTTGTAGATTATTCTTGTGTCTGCACCAAATATCGGACTACGGTTCCGGTATCAAAGTAGCACCAGACCGCTAACAAGAATAGCCAAAAAGAACAGTTAACAAGAATAGTTTTAAAGTGTCGCGCAAAGGAAGTTGTAACCGCCGAACAACAGGCAACGAGCCGGGAATCCCCCGAATTCCATTACCTGTCCCACTGCATCATCTCCTTACCAGCTACACCACAGAGTAAACGGGTGAGTGATGTCTGACTCTACATTAGAATACTACAGCCGCAACGCAGTCAGTTTTGCCGAAGAAACGTTCGCGGTAAATATGCAGCCACTGTACGACGAATTTTTACCTCTCATACCAAAGGGCGGAAAAATCCTCGATGCCGGCTGCGGCTCAGGCCGCGATGCACTGGCGTTTAAAAACCTCGGCTACCGGGTCGAAGCCTTCGATGCCTGCGCCGAGCTTGCCAACATCGCCAGCTTCCATCTGGAACAACCCGTAGGCTGCTTCAGTTTCGACGAACTCAGAGACCTCAACACTTATGACGCCATATGGTGCTGCGCAAGCCTGTTACATGTCCCCATGGCAGAGCTCCCGGCGGTTTTTCAGCGCCTGCAAAAAGCGCTCAAATCAGAAGGCATCATCTATATCTCGTTTAAATACGGCGAAGGCGAACGCACCACAGGTGGCCGCGCATTCACCGATCTCACAGAGCAAAGCCTGAACACTTTGCTTGCACAACACACCGGCCTGAAAGCCTGCAAAACCTGGCAAACCGGCGACCAACGCCCCGGCCGCGAACACGAACGCTGGCTTAATGCTTTGTTGGAAAGGGTGAGTGGTGAATAGTTCTAGTCAGAGTACCGTATTGCAAAATAGCGCACGTCAGCTGACGACGGGTGGCTCTGACCCCTTATTGCCAAAGCTTGTGCATGCCATTAACCATGCCGACGAAATAGAAATCACTGTATCTTTTATTCAACCAAGCGGACTGGCGTTGTTGTTCGACCCTCTGCTTGAGGCACTACGCAGTGGCGCGCAATTAAAACTGCTCACTTCTGATTATCTGGACATTACCAGTCCAGTGGCATTACGGGAGCTAGTGACCCTGGTTGAGCGCGGCGCTGATATTCGCATCTATGAAAGCGATAAAAGCCAGAGCTTTCATATGAAGTCGTATATTTTTGTCAAAACACAGGAAAACAGTGCAGAGGTTGCAGCGGGTTGCGCTTTTATCGGTTCAAACAATATCAGTAAAAGTGCTCTAACTACTGGACTTGAATGGTGTTTTCGCCACGATTATACCCATCCGCCAGGCAGCAAAGGTGCCAGCGAATTCAACCATATTCGCCAGTCTTTTGCTGAGCTGTTTTCTCATTGCAACGTCAAAACACTCAGCCATAGCTGGATTGATAGCTATATACATAGACGAAAAGCGCCGCAGTTTATGGTGGCAGGAGAAGCGGAAGACGCCAGTGATGCAGAGCCTGCTACCCCTCGTGCTGATCAACAGTTGGCATTGGATGCGCTGGCAGACACACGTCGTCAGGGCTTCAGGCGGGGGCTTGTGGTGCTGGCAACCGGAATGGGTAAAACCTGGCTTTCGGTATTTGATGCGCAACAAATGCATGCAAAACGTATTTTGTTTGTGGCTCATCGCGAGGAGATCCTGACTCAGGCCCAGCGCACCTTCGCGCGATTATTGCAATGCAAAACCGGGCTATACACGGGTAAACAGAAAGACTCGGACGCCGATTGCCTTTTTGCATCGGTCCAGACGTTAGGGCAAGCGCGCCATTTGCAGAGCTTTGCGCCGGAACATTTTGACTATATCGTGGTGGATGAATTTCACCACGCCAGTGCCCGGGTCTACCGCGCATTACTCAACTACTTTACCCCACAGTTCTTGCTGGGTTTAACCGCCACGCCGGAGCGTACCGATCAGGCCGATATACTTGGACTGTGCGACAACAACCTGGTGTTTGAACGCAACCTCACTCAGGGGATCGATAACGGCACACTGGTACCATTTCAGTATTATGGCATTTGGGATCAGGACGTTGATTACACCGCAATTCCCTGGCGCAATGGCCGGTTCGACCCGGATGCACTGGAAAATCAGTTTGGCACCAGTAAACGAGCGGCACATGCATTAAAAGAATGGCAAGCGCGTAAGCAGCAACGCACGCTGGCATTTTGCATTTCTAAGCGCCATGCCGAGCATATGGCCGGGTACTTTAATGATGCTGGTGTAAAGGCGCTGGCCGTACACAGCGACTCTGAGGTACGCCGTAATGATGCGCTAAAGCAGCTTGAGCAAGGGCAGATTGAGATTTTATTCTCCGTTGATTTATTTAACGAAGGCACCGACTTACCCAGCATTGATACGGTATTGATGCTGCGGCCCAGCGATTCCAAGATTCTGTTTTTACAGCAGCTTGGCCGGGGATTACGTACCTGTGAAGGCAAAACCCACCTCACCGTGCTGGATTTTATTGGCAACCACCATAGTTTTTTGAACAAACCGGCGGCGCTGCTTGATGCGCAAGGCGCAAAAGGGGTCACGCAAGCACTGAGAGAGCCGAAATTGCCCGATGGGTGTTTCATTAATTTTGACCTGGAGATCACTGACTTTTGGCAGCAACTGGCCAAAATACAACGCACCACAGCACTGGAAGATTATGAGCATCTGGCCCAGTTGCTTGGTCATAGCCCGAGTGCAAGCGAGTTTTATCGTCACCACGGCGACCTGAAAAAAGTAAATAAACAACACGGTAGCTGGTTTTCGATGCTGGCCGATATCGGTGACCAAATCGGCGGTGACTGGTTAGCGCCTCGTGCTGATTTTCTGCTTAATGCTGTACAGCAAACCAGTATGACTAAGTGTTTTAAGGCCATTTTACTGCAAGCTTTTATACAGCTCGATGGCTTCAGGGTCGCACCAACCCTAGCTGAATTGGCTAATGTCAGTGCGGCAATTTTAGCACGCTACCCGCACCTTAAAGCACATGACCTGCCTGAATCTAAACGAGCACTGGCACCAGACAGCCATGCCTGGTTCAGTTATTGGCTGGGCAACCCCATTGAAGCCTACACAGGATTTAAAAAAGCCAAGCAAGGCACAACCTGGTTTAAGGTCGAAAAAAACGGTGAAGATCTGAAAACAGCCCGGCTGGTTGCTCAAGTGAATATTGGCCAGCTCCCGGACCAGGATATCGACAAGCTGGCAGACTGCGTTTCAGAGCTTATTGAACTCAGACTGGCTGAATACACTCAGCGTATTGAAAACAAGCGTATTTCAGAGCTGCAAGCAGCCACCCCTGAACCGGATAAAGTCTCTGGCGAAAAAGAGCCAGATAGGCCAGAACAGCAAAGTGAACCCGAGAGCACCAGTGTGGTTCAGTTGCCGTATTTCCCCAATCTAAAAATTGCCTGCGGTCACTTTAAAACTGGCGACGACAGCGACATGACATGGCGCCCGGCACCTGACCGTGCTGGCAGGGTAGATCCGGACAAGCACTTTCTGGCCCATGCCAGCGGTAACTCAATGAATGGCGGCAAAAACCCCATTCTGGATGGCGATTTATTGGTACTGGAGCGCATCAGCAGCGACAACGCCGGTTCAATCACAGGCACCACTATCGCCATTGAACGATTTGACGAATCGGGCGACGCCCAGTTTTTACTACGCGACGTGCAAAAAGAATACAACGAAGAGGGCGAAGCCAGATACCTGCTGGTCGCTCGCAATCCGGATTACACAACCATAATCGCGGACGATAGTTTAGTGACGTTTGCGCGGTTGAGGTGATTTAATCGCTTAACAGCTAAGCATTGCTGGTCGTGTTACTATAATCTAATTTCTTTCGGCATTTGTTATCCATTCTAGAAAGTGATCTAGTGTTCTGAACACTTTAAAGACCTTGTCCTCAACTGATTCTGCTTTGCTTGTAAGCCAAGTGTATGCTTCTTTTTTATAACCGTCTCCGTCAAAGACGATTACCAGATACTTTTCTGGCGTACCAAGCATTGACTGAAAGAAGAAAGGAAACTTTTGGTCTACCGAGCCTGATTTTTCTTGCCTGTGTGCTTCTACTCTAACTAGCCCGTATTTTGTTGAGTTTATTAAAAATGAGCTTTGGCGATCAGCACCATACATGTCTTTGTAAGTTTGTCGCGTACAAAAAGAATTGGGTTGAAGGCTTTCATCTGGGCTAAGTGAGAAACCCAAGCCAATTAATGCCGTTTCCAGCTCTTTGCAAAACCTTCGGTTAGACTCTTGGGGAGTCGCAGATTCCCTAACTGTAGTTGAGAACTCTTCAAAAAGAGGCATTTGAGATTCCATAATCATATCCTTTTTAGAAAATTCATATACAGAGTTATTTTTGTACTTCAATTACCTGTCAGATGTCAAAAAATAAGCAAAACTCTTTGATATGGAACCATATTGTGACCAGAAACTTTGAACTTTCAATTTACCCCACCGCTAATTTTCCCGCCTCATGCCATATATCATTCAGCATGGGGTGGTGTAATTTCCAGGTGATATCCATAGGTTGGCTGCCTTGGTGCTGAACGTAGCTCACCTCGCCAAAATTGACAAACCCCATGGTTCTGCCGTTTTCGTCTTTGTTTTGTTCGCGAACAAACAAAAATAATCGTTTTCCTGTTTTTTTATGCTGGATATAACTCAGCCCCTTTCCGCGTTCCGGGCGGGCTGTGTTCTGGCTTTGCCAGTGGAAAAGGGTAGGGCTGATGGCGTAATCATTGTATAAAGTTGTGGGTGAGTAAACTTTTTCGCATTTATTTAGAGTAACAAACAAAATCTCAATATTCAGAGACTTGAATTCTTTCACGCCTTCGCGTGATGATGAGCGTTTTGCAAAGGTGTGCTCTCCCATGGCCGCGAAGATCTGTTCTCGAGTGTATCGGCTATGTAGCTGTAGTGCTTTGTTAGGCAAAGATGTCAGTGGTTGTTCTAAGTGTTCGACACGATTGATCAAAATAGATAATACATCTTTTAGCTCAGCAGTTAGAACGGGATGGTTTAATGCTCTAAGGCTCGCGGCTACGGATTTCGAGTTTGCCTGATTTTGTGGTGCTTCCCAAAAGTTGTAAAACGTCATCATAGCCAAAGCATCTTTTGTTTTGCTATCAAACTGTTTGACTTGTGATACATCGAACTGGTTGTCGCACAAAGCATGCAGAAAGCTCAGATAGGTAAGTGAGTTACACACCAGCAGTTGCGTATTGATTGCACGGTTATAAGCTTTAATGAGTAATAGTTCACGCTCAACCAGTTGAGGTTGAGTCAGAATGTGCCATCGGCTTATGCCAGATTGTGTGGCCTTATAGGTATCCTCAAGCGTGACACTGGGATTAACCTGTAGAAAATTGGCCAGGGTTAAAGGCAGGTTGGTATCCTGCGCAAAGCGGTTAATTAGGGCTCTTAACCTGTTTAAGTTATTCTCCGCTTTACGAATATTATTGAGAATAACTTCTTTGCTTTGTTTTTGCAGCTCAATGCGACAACCCAGCGGCAAATGTGGAAAACCGTCTTTAATTTCATTGCCGATGGCGGTATTTGTTTTGCCAATCAGGCCCCTGAATTTGGTGGCGAAATCGTATTCTGGCCTGGCATTGCCGACAAAATCGAGCACGGTACAGCACTCTTTTTCATCATTGCTAAGCCGCAGGCCCCGACCTAGTTGTTGTAAGAACAATGTCAGGCTTTCGGTTGGACGTAAGAACAGCAATGTATCAATTTCTGGAATATCGACACCCTCGTTGAAAATGTCTACCACACACAAAATATTGATGTCGCCGCTGCGTAGGGCCGCTTGCATTTTGTGTCTTTCTTGGGTGTTATCGCTGGTTAACACATTTGCGCTGATGCCATTTAAATTGAATTGCTTTGCCATGAAATTGGCATGCGCTTTACTGACACAGAACGCCAGCGCTTTGATGTGATGCACGTTGACGAGAATATCCTGCATACTGGCGATAATTTTTCGCGCTCTTTGGTCGTTATGCGTGTATAGCTGTGTAAGCGCGGCTATATCGTAGCGTCCTTGTTTCCATGGAATAGTCCGTAAGTCAGTCTCATCATCAATAGCAAAGTAATGGAATGGACATAAGTGCCTTTGGTTGATCGCTTCTGGCAATCGTAATTCTGCCGCAATGACCCCATCAAAGTCGTTTAGGATATTTCCGCCATCCTGCCTTTCAGGTGTGGCTGTCAGGCCCAGTAGTATTTGAGGAGTAAAGAGCTCTAAAATATCTCGATAACTACGCGCTGCTATATGGTGTACTTCGTCTATTACCACGTAGTCAAAGTAATCGGCTGTTAGGTTTAGGGAGTCAAGCTGGTTGTTGAGTGTTTGCACTGATGCAAAGAGCTGACGATAATGCTCTGGCTTATGGTTACCAACCCAAAGTTCTCCAAATTGGTTGTCCTTTAAAACGGCTCTAAAAGCGCTTCTGGCTTGTTTTAATATTTCTTCTCGATGTGCAACAAATAGCAATTTGGCATCTGGCTTGTCTTTGATAAATTGCTGGAAGTCGAAAGCGGAAATAAGTGTTTTACCTGTACCGGTTGCAGCGACTACCAGGTTTTTAGTGCGATTGTGGAGTGTTCGTTCAGCACTGAGTTTATCAAGTATGGTGCGTTGATGAGGTTTAGGGGCTAAGTCAAAATAATAGTGGCTGACATCTGAGACCTGATCTTTATCGTTTGATAAAGCTGCTTTGAGTTTCTGCTTACAGGTTTCCTGACCGGTGTATAACTCAAATTCATCTGATTCCCAGTAGGTTTCGAACGTACTGAGCGACTTTTTGATTATATGAGGGATTTCCTGACTCGTGATCTTTAAGTTCCACTCAAGCCCGTTTGATAGTGCGGAGTATGAGAGGTTGGAAGAGCCGATATAGCCTGTATGAAACCCGTTGTTACGCATGAATAAATAAGACTTGGCATGGAGCCTTTCATTGCGTGTGTTATAGCTGATTTTGACTTCGGTGTTTGGTAAACCTGCCAAAAAGTCAATGGCGCGTTGATCTGTAGCCCCCATGTATGAGGTGGTAATGACCTTTAGCTTTTTACCACTTTGAGTAAATTCGCGCAGCACCTCTTTGAATATACGGATCCCTGTCCAACGGATAAACGAAACTAACCAGTATATTGTATCTGAGGACTGTATTTCTCGCTTTAGCTCGCTCTCCAAAGACAAGCCCGCATTAGCACCAGAGAACAACTCGCTTTGAGTAAGCCCGGTTTGAGGAAAGATGGTATCACTATATTGTGCCAGGTCAGCTGCTAAAGGGTTACGTTTATCGAACAAGGCTGTGAGTATTTTACCTTGTGTATTAACTAAGTTCTCTTCGATGCTCTGTGCTTCACTTAGCTGATCTTTAAGCCAAAAAACAAACTTGTTAGCGAGCTGGATCTGCTGTTCCAAACGGTTTTTTTCACCTGCTGGTATGCTGTCGATTGCAAGTTGCATGAGCTTTGACATAAAACGTGATAGCCAAATGGCTGCTTCATCACTTTCTAGCTGACGTTCGCCAACATAAAATCGTTCTCGATCAAGTTGTTGCTCTACTACCTGTGTGATTAGTTGTTCATAGATGCCAAACTGCTGCACGGGCTATCCTTATTGTTTTTATGTGCTTGAAACGTCTTTAGTTTAAATCCTTTGTGAAGATCATTAAAGCATTGAATACAGCCCACCCAATTTCGGTAGCCTCTTATTCACAATTATGAAGCAAAAAATCAATCAGTACATTTTATCATCAGGCTGGGTAGCAAATTACCCGTCAATGAAACTCTAAAAATAAGCGAAAGGATTAAGAAAAGAAAAAGCTGATTATTGCTGTTGCACTTAGCACGTGTGCGTTACCTTCTGCGGCCAGAGAAGTGGTGTTACATAACGCGGGTGTTTATGCCAACAGCTCAGTAAAGCTGGATGTATGGGCGACTGCTTACAATGCGTATGGTTATTGCCATATCAAAGGGTTTGATGATGCGGTTCGTTTTACCACTAAGTGTGGTGAAGACGAGTCGACTTTTGCTCGCTATGTCGGCGGCACTAAGTGGGTTCAAAAAGACAGTGGCTCAAAAAACCGCTG
The DNA here is from genome assembly GCF_015356275.1 of Pseudoalteromonas sp. PPB1. Classification (NCBI taxonomy): domain Bacteria; kingdom Pseudomonadati; phylum Pseudomonadota; class Gammaproteobacteria; order Alteromonadales; family Pseudoalteromonadaceae; genus Pseudoalteromonas; species Pseudoalteromonas sp. PPB1. The sequence continues at coordinate 125,081 of NZ_JACEQV010000016.1, forward strand.
TTATGGGCTAATTGAAACGGTTACTTGCACAGATAATTAATAACAGCCTGTTGGCGGCATTATCCGCTGACTGGATTTAAGTGATTATTCTAAATTGAGCTTTTGGCTGCGTATGCGGCCTTTTTTTATTCTGCTCTTTACCTTCCCTGTTCTGGGAGGTATGTCTTATAAATCCCTCACTCAGATGTATCGAGTATTGCAACTCGTTTCGAATACAGGTCGCCTGGCTGACATGAATAGTGTGCCTATACGACCAAAATCTAATGCTGTCAGGCTTTTGCTTGTACCTTTAATGTGATTACATTGTAATCGTCTGTAATTGCTTTTGCTGTGGATGATGTGCGACTGTAGTGCCTGCCAACGGCGTGGTACCCAATTTAATGTACTGAGGATAAGCAGATTACAGGTCTGGTTTTGCGAATACGGGATTACTACGCAATTATTTTTGGCTGAATGACAGCGATGTCTTTGTGGTTGTGAGTTACACAAAGCTGAGCGTGTATGCTCACCGCTTATGCGATCTACGCCATAGGTATTTTTGACAAATCGGGTGTTTGTTGATTCCGGTCTCATGTGAACCATCTGGATATTCAGATGGCCTTTATAGCAATGCCAGGCTCCCTGTGTGGCATTGCTTTTTTTATGTCGTACTTTGTCGTGGTTATACAAGGCTAGCCATCTTTAACGCTGTATAAGTGCATACTTAATGAGCGAACAACCGGTTTTTTTGTATAACAGCTGTTATTTAATGGTTAATGCCTTTACCTTCGCGCTGCTGGGCGGTATAACACACTAAACTCATGCAAAAACAATTTTCTATGTCTATTCAGTTGATTAAAAAAGCTGTAAAAGCCTTTTCGGCAAATAGTGAGCTCCAGCCAGATATTCTTTACATTGAAGGATATTTAATGGGGCTGGGTGTTGCGTTGCAGCCCCCTTTGCCAAGTGAATGGCTTGAGCACTTATTTGGTCACTACACGCTTGAGCACGCTGAGCAATTAGAAGCCGTGATGGATTTTCATACCCTGTGCTTTCGCAGAATAGCGCGAGATGAAAATACCTTACCTAAGCAATGCGTAGTATCTAAAACGGATCCCGAGAATAGTCTGGGCGACAGCAAACCCTTGCCACTGTATTGCATGGGCATGTTGCGTGCGCTTACCTGGATAAATACCGAGCATATTAATGCCGAGCAGCGTCAGCAGTTACAATGGCTGAAAGAAATTCTACGTGGTTTTACCAGCTATGAGCAGGCTCGACGAGAATTTGATGACGACAGCGGGGATTTTACCAAAGTGCTGTTAAAGCAACGCCGTATGATCCCAACGTATGTTGCCAATACCGCTTACGCCATGCGTTTTGCGGATGATATGGTGGAAGTGTTGGGTGAATATGGTATTACCGATGAAGAAATGCTTGAGCAAGCCCACGAAGTGTTTAACGATATGCTGGAAGAAGTTTTAGATCGCGACGACGAGGATGCCATTGCGGAGTTCGACAGTCTGGTTAAGCGGTTTGAAGAGAACATGATCACCCCTGATTATAGAACAGAAAACATGGGGGTTTTCTGGAAAATGCATGAGACACGGCCCTATATGATGCTGCGTGCTAAGCGCGCACATTTGAACCTGTGTTATGGCAATCCTGATAAAGCGGCTGAAGAGCTTCAGGATCTGCTTAAGTTGAATCCCAATGATAACCAGGGCAACCGGTATTTATTACTGAATTGTTTTATTGTTATGCAGGACTGGGCACAGCTAAGAGACTGTTTGGGCCAGTTTAGCGAGTACTCAACATTTACTCAGGCAGCACACGCTCTGATGTTATATGCCACAGAGGGAGATACCTCTCAAAGCCGCGAAGCCAAAAAGGCCCTAAAGGATCGTAACAGCCATTTTCAGATGATAGCGACCGGGCAGAAAAAGACGAAGCCTTGTTTTGATACTTACGCGCCCGGTAGTGAAGAAGAGGTCGATTATTATCTTGAGGCGGGCGGTAAAAAAGCCTGGCTGAGTGTAGAGGGAAGCTTATTCTGGCTGCGGCAGAAGTAACCGTTTGATGTTCTCTCCATTGATTACAGCGCTGGTCAATGTGTTTAAGCCACAGCCAAAGCGTTGGGCAGAGCAGCCTTTTGAGCATGTGGTGGTTACAGAGTTTTATAGTGCTCCTTGTGTAAAACGGCCATTGGAAACAGGCGATCCCCTACTCACAATTCATGAAGAGGGTATCTTGACCATAGGCCATGTGCAAAAAGCACCGAATCATTGTTTGAATAAGGCACGTAACTGCGATTGGCGTGAAGATCCTATTAATCTGTCTTAGTTATTTTTGATTGGCATGGATAAGGTCCTGAGTGCGAGCACTGTCTAATCATAGAGAACTTCACTGCCCCGTTTATTCGCCAGCTTTCCCTAATTAGCAGCACACCCCATCCCATCGCTTTTGATAACCATCTGCGTATGGCAACCTCCTCATATTCAGCTGCTGAGCGGTCTGCAAGTGGTTCCCGTGTCGGAGCTCGGGGTGTCGATGTATCTGGTAATGAGATGACATCGGGAGGCGTTATTTTTGGCGTTAACTTGGTGGTAGAGTCATTCTTAGCCCCTGTACCTGATAATCTTAGTATTTGGCTTGAAGGGGGGATGAGTGAATTTATGCTAGACTCAAATTTGGGTTGAGTTATCGAAAAGGTTCGATTGTTGTATGCGTGAGCGCTGTAAGTCTCTGACTGGTATAGCCATCATTTCATATCTGTTGCTGGTTAGTCATACTGCATTTTCTACAGAGTTAGTGGTAGGGTTTGGCCTGAGTCGTCCACCCTATGTGGATGAACGCAGTGGCTCAGGTATCAGTGTTGAGCTATTTAAACAGGCAGCAGAGCCTCTGGGCTGGCAATATAAAACGTTATTTGTATCCATTAAGCGGATGCAGCGTTTACTCGAACAGGGTGACATAGATGTTGCAGTTGAAATGTCTCGCGCCCAGCCTGGATTGTATTATTCCGTGCCTTTTATCTCTTACAGTAATTATGCTATTCACAGCCGCGATCCAGGATTCACTCTGACTTCAATGCAGGAGCTTGCCAGGCACAGTATTTGCGCGTGGCAAAATGCGTCAGAACACCTTGAACTCACTGAGATTGTGGCTGGCAAAGAGGATTACCTTGAGTATTCAAAGCAACGGGAGCAAGTGATTGAGTGGTTAAATGGCAAATGTGACGTGATCCTGATTGATGATACTTTACTGCGCTGGCATTTGTCTGAACTCAACCAGTCATCTTCGGTGCACATTAATAATCAGTGGGGGAAAGTGTTGTTACCCTTTGAGAATAATCCGCTCTGGTTTTATGTTGCGTTTACAGACAAACAGCTCAGAGACGAGTTTAATACCAGCCTCAAACAACTGGTTCAGACTGGTCGCTATCAGAAAATCAGAGAACACTGGGCGACCACGAAGAAAAACCAATAACACGAATTTAGCAGTCATAACTGCTACGCTATCAACCTTCTATCTTGATACTTCAGTCGCCAAGGAGGCGGACAATGAGAGACTGGAAATCGAACTTGGCACTTTCAGCGCTCGTTTTACTGGCGCTTTATCTTAATCGGGAAATAGTTGTTGAGCGTTTGGAGCTCGAACGGTTCATTGAACCGGATGCCTTAGAGCAGGAGCAACATAATACGGCCAGAGTACAAAGCGCGAGCACCGCATCAGAGCAGATCGTTGAGCGGGAGGCGGACCACAACATATATGGTGCGCCAATACAGTATCGTTGTAACAGCGCGTCGCAGGGTAAAGTGAAAATACAAAGTGCTAATGGCATCTATACCTGGCAGGACGATCGGGGTATTACGCACTTCAGTGACAGGCCTGCGCAACAAGGGGCGAGTGAATACCAGTTTAAATCGAACCATGCACTGGACTATTTTGACCTGGAACTGGATTATGGTGTCCTCGGGAAGGCGTTTCGCAACCGTCTGGAAGCCAGGTTAAACGCCGTCTTTCGTACTTATACGGGGATCATTGGCCTTGAAGCAATGCGCAAAGTGAAGCTGCGTATTGTGATTGCCAATAATCGCCGTGCTTATAAAAAAATGTTGGATGTTCTGGGCTCCAGTGCGGCAGGAAATCAGGGGATTTACAAAACCGCCCATAATATTGCCGTAGTTGAATTTCGTAGTGAGTCACAAGCCATGCGCACAGCCATTCATGAAGCGGTTCATGCAATTAATCAGGCGGTGCTTGGCAACACACCTCGCTGGTTTAACGAAGGCACTGCTGAATATTTTGAATATATCGAAACTTCTATGAATCTTAGCCAGTTAAAACCTAATGGAGCCTGGGTACGTAATGATTATTTGGTGGGAGGCTTGCTGCATCCAAATAGTCTGTTTGAAGCTGCTGGTTCATGGCAAGGTAAAGCGCAGAGCGTGATGTACAGAAGTAGCTGGGCATTTGTTTATTATCTGATGAGTTCTCAGCGCGGTCGCTCTCAGCTCAAACATTATATGCGTCTTGAGCAGGAAGACCCATGTGATCTGCTTGAGTTGACTCAGATCCAGTTTATACCATTTTGATTAATTAACTGGTCATTTTTATCCAGTCTCTAAAGCATAGTGATTTCACCCTGTCAGCACATGAGATAAACGCATTCCATGCTTCACTGACCTGATCCAAAATGTCTTCGTAGCT